>JAZNGR010000160.1:0-6071 GCA_045576575.1 Eubacteriales bacterium | reverse complement strand
ATGTAAGGATCTGGCTGATAGCCTCGGTGAAACGGGACTCAATATACTTGATATTCAGACCGTACTCGGTCTTCAGGTTCTTGAACCAATCCCACTCGCTCAAATACTCACCGTTGGGACCGTCGTAATTAAATACGCCGTATTTCACGGAGGTAATGAGGGTGAGGGTCTTGCCCTTCAGGTCGGCCAGCTTAATATTGTTCTTAACAAAGCCGGTGGTATCGATATCAAAGGATACGGCAGTACCGGTATTAAGGGGCTTACTCTCGGCCAGGAGGGGGTTGGAAGCCACATCATACTTCTTGGTTGAATCATATTCTTCCACAACCTTATCAATGGAGGGAGCCTCTTCCTTCTCATCCTCTTTTTCGTCTTCTTTTTCAGGGTCCTTGGAGTTTTCCTTTTCGGGATCCTTGGAGTCCCCCTTGCCTTCTTCCTTCTCCGTCACATTGCCGGAATTCTCTTTTTCGCCTTCGGATTCGGAGCCTTCATCCTCGGGATCATTCTCGGGATCATCGAAAGCATTCTGGTTCTTATCAATGCTTTCCCAATCATCGTCATCGCTCTTCTTACAAGCGGTTGCCATGGTAACCAGCATCAGGACAGCAAGGATCAGCGCCAGCACTCTGCAAAACTTATTCATTGCAAAATTCTCCTTTCACATTAATAATTTTATCATAACCAATTTACCGCCCTAAAAACAAGACAATTCTTGATTATGATGAGACAAATATTGCTATATACTTGTACTCAAGTATATTATATGGTATATTAACGGTGTTTTCAATACATTTTTGTTCGCGAAAATTACAGTTTTGTGCGAGGTAACTGCCATGGCCTATCGCCGCCAACGGTCCGCACCGCTGATTCGGGTGCAGGATCTGATCACCATTCATTACTATGAGATCGACCCCGATTATCGCTTTGCGGGAGAGCGCCATCCCTTTTGGGAGATGGTTTATATTGACAACGGCGCCATCCACGCCAAAAATGCCGAGCAGGATTGGTTTCCTTCGGCAGGAGAGCTATTGTTTCATAGGCCGGATGTTTTCCATGTGGCCGAAGGGAACGGCAAGGATCAGGGGCATATTTTCATTATTTCCTTTTCCTCCCACTCCCCTGCCATGGAGGTTTTTCGGGATCTTAAGATGGTATTGCCCGCCGAGATGCGTTCCCTGATCTCGGGGATCATGATGGAGGCCAGCGCCACCTATGATATGGAGACCGACGGGCTGACGCCCCTGCCCGATGCGCCCAAGGGCGGGGATCAACTGATCCGTAATTATTTAGAGCAGCTGCTGATCATGCTTTACCGCCATCTTTCCCAAGAGGAGGCGCCTAAACCGGAAAACCTGCCCGGCGAGATCATCCTCTATCTCAACAGCCGCATCTACAGCACCCTCTCCATCACCGAGCTTTGCGAAAGGATGCACTACGGCAAGACTTATCTTTCCAAGCTGTTTTTGGAGAAAACGGGAAAGAGCATTATGCAGTATTACCGTTCCTTAAAGATTCGGGAAGCCAAGCGGCTGCTGCGGGAGCATCCCTATACCATTGCCGAGGTCTCGGCGCTCCTTTGCTATGATACACCTCAATATTTTTCCCTTGCCTTCAAGCGGGAGGTGGGCTGTACCCCCGGTCAATACCGCGCCAAGGTGAAACCGTGAGCCGAGTGTTTTCACTCGGCTCTTTTTTATTCTAAAATGGCACCGTTGGCGCGGATCTGCAGGGTATGGACAGGCTTTTCATCTTTTTGATAGACTACCGTCCAAAGGCCGGTGGAATGATCAAAACCCACCGTATAATCCTCATAGACGATCTTATATTCATCGTCGTAGCTTTCAGCGATCTCCCGAATGCGCCCTTCTCCAACGCAGTTTTGGGCAACCAGGGCGGTCCCGACGATGGTCTCGAGCTCCTCTTCATATTTATCCCACCAGGAAAGATCGCCCTCGGTTAGGAAGCAATAATCGCCGGGGGCATCCTTGAAATAGAGATAATCCCAATGGGGATTCTCATCATAGGTGCCTTGGCTGACCGTCCATTTACCGATGGTTCTCTCCTTAGTGGAAAGCCCTGTACCGCAGACACCGAAGCCTTGGGTCTGATACCAAAGGGTAATATGCCCCTCGGGCTCGGCGGCAGGATGGAAGCGGATCCCGAAATTCTGCTCCTTTTCGATGATCTCATAGGCCCAGCCCGGCAGTTTATTCAGCGCCATATTCACAACACCGTTCTGATATTCCACCCGCTCATAGAGGGGATACTCCTCCCCATCCAGCCGCAGGCGGAGCAGAGCGTTCTCAGGAACCGAAAAGCCCTCCTCCCCTTCCAGGAGGATATGCCATTCGGCCATATCATCGGTACCGATTTCGGGAAGTTGAGTTTCAATATCAATAACGATCTCACCGTAGAAGGTCTTGGAAAGGGCGGTTACCCGATGGCGATTGGATCCGCTGGGCTCCTGCAAAAGAACCATCAATAAGACCTGATCCTCAAAATAGGCGGTATCATATCGCTTGATCACATCATTAAAGGGATCTCCGTCCCAACCGCTATCGAAATCATAGACTTTTTTATACCTCTCACAGTAGGCCGCCAGATCATCCGCCGAGCGCATCACATAGACCGAAGGATAGTCCCGCTCCTCGCTGCCATTGGTGCGGATATATCTTGCTTTAAACAAAATCTCCGATTCTGCGGCGGGATGGGGAAAAGAGTCCACTTCCGACCTGCCCCGATAAGTACACCCCGAAAGGAGCAGCATCAAACATAGAAAAATCACAAGTACCTTTTTCATTTTGATCACCTCTTTAAAATAATCGAGGAAGCCATTCGGCAATCAGAAGCCCGATACCAAAGGAAAGGGCATTGGCCGCGAGGGCATACAATACTGCTTTTGGTTGTTTTTCTTCGCTTAGATACAACACGTAAATCAAGGCTTCCATGCCGAAAATCAACACTTCCAAGAACAAATACAGCCAAATCAAATGATGGATCTGTTGATAGCCGAGATATAATCCCAGATTCAGCAAAATTTGGGTGGCAGTATTAACGGCACCAATCAATAAAAACTGTTTCTTATGGCGATAGCCAAAAAACAGAGCAAGCGCAAACTCAATCAAGAGAGTGGCTGCCAAGCGGAAGAGAAAGGAGACAGACTCCCCCAAAAGATCCGGCGTTTTTTTCACCGTATCCGCTTCGATCTTAAAGATCGATTCGGTCCCCTCTTCTTTTTCCGATCGATCGGCAAGCTGCTTATCGAATTCTTCCCAGAACTCCACATCGGGCTTGGAGGCGATGGCGGATTCTTCCTGCTCATAGCGCACCGAGGCGATCTCCATGCCCGAAAGATCCACCGAGAAGCAGCTATGGAAATCCTCCCGCTCATAGATGCCGCTGACCGCAAAGGTATTGCTTTCGGGATAATAGAGCAAAATTTTAAAGGTCTCGGGAGGATAATAAGTCCAATTCAGCGTTCCTTTTGCCCCCACATCCCAATACTGCTGCAGAAAATAGAAGCCATCGGCATCCTGATAGGCCACAAAAGCCTTCCAAAGGTCATAGGGCATGGGATTTGCGATAAGGCATTGGGGGTTTTGGTCATGGCGGGCGTTTTCCTCGGTACCGTCCCACACCTGGGCGGGGCCGCTATACTCCTCTTTGGAAAGAAGGGTGCCGTAGCAGGCCTCTTCTCCACGCCCCGAAAAGGTGATCCGCACCGAGGGCTTGGGTCCCATATCGGCAGAAGCGACTGCCGAAAACAGCAAAATAAAGAGCAATAAAAACAGCAAAAATGACTTCTTTTTCATGGTGCAAAACCTCCTTTTACCTTTAATACGAATAGAATAAGGAAAATGTTGCAAAAAAGATCCGCTTTTTAAACAAAGCGGATCTTGGTATCAAAGAGCATTTTTGATGGCGGCTAACAGATCATCGAATTCTTCAAAAGCCTGCAGATCGGGGTTGTCTGCCTTGATCTGCTCGGTGCTCTTAAAGAGGAAGCCCGCCTTGCTGGCGCGGATCATTCCAAGATCGTTATGGCTATCGCCGGCGGCGATGGTTTCAAAGCCGCAGGACTGCAAAGCCTTCACTGTGGTCAGCTTAGACTTTTCGCAACGCATTTTATAGCCGATGATCTCGCCGTTCTCCCCCACCTCCAGGGTATTACAAAAGAGGGTGGGATAGCCCAGTTTTTCCATCAGGGGCATTCCGAATTGGGTAAAGGTATCGCTCAAAATGATGACCTGGGTCTCTTTCCGCAAAGCGTCCAAAAAGGCCTTTGCACCGGGCAACGGATCAATTTTGGCGATGGTGGCTTGAATTTCTTTCAAGCCCAGACCGTGCTCCTTCAAAATATTCAGGCGGTATTGCATCAACTTATCGTAGTCGGGCTCGTCGCGAGTGGTACGCTTCAGAGCGGGAATACCGCTGGCTTCCGCAAAGGCGATCCAGATCTCAGGGACCAATACGCCCTCCATATCCAAACAAACAACATTCATATTACTCATGGTTTTCCTCCGATTTTTTTTGCTCATTCTTTTTTAATCGGTGATACAGCAACAGAGCACCGATCATAATAATAACAAAGGCAATGCCGATCACGATCAAGGCTTTGCCGAAATCATCGGCAGTAATCAACACCGCGCAAAAGCCCAGAATGGTTGCCACCGCGTAAAGAATGGCCACCGCCTGCTTTTGAGAAAAGCCCAGCGCAATCAGTTTATGATGGAGATGGCTTTTATCGGCCTGCATGGGGGATTTACCCGAAAGCATCCGCCGCACAGCAGCAAACAGCAGGTCAAAAATAGGCAATAAATACAGCAATACCGGCGCAAAAAAGGCCACAATGGCATAGGCTTTAAATAATCCGATAATAGAAAGACATGCCAGCGAATAACCGATGAACATGGAGCCGGTATCGCCCATAAACATTTTAGCAGGATTGATATTATACGGCAAAAAGCCGATGCAAGCACCTGCCAAAGCCGCGGCGATAATCGCCACTTGAGAGGCTTCCAGCAAAATCAGAATAATGGTCACAAAGATGGTCATAATGGAAGAGACCCCACAGGCGAGTCCATCCAGACCGTCGATAATATTCACCGCATTGAGGATGGCCAGCAGCCAGATCATACTGACGATCACCGACCAAACCAGCGGCAGTTGAATATAGGAGCCGCCGCCGAAGAAATCGGGGAACCGCTCAATTCTTACACCGCTGGCAACAGGAAAGGCAATGGCGATTAACTGAAAGATGAACTTGCGAGAGGCTTTCAGCGCCAACACATCGTCTGCCATTCCAAGCGCCACAATCACCATAGCGCCCATCAGCATGCCATAGATGGGCAGGGAGATGAAATTGAAAGTGAAGACCATGGTACTGACGAAGAAACCTAAAAAGATAGCAAAGCCGCCCAAACGCGGAATTGGCTTTTTATGCATTCTTCTGGCATCTTTCGGCACATCAATGGCGCCGATCCGCCACGCCAGTTTTTTAGCAAGAGGAGTACAGAGAAAACTCATCAGCCCCGCCACAAAAAAGGCTAAGAAAACGATTAAATAATCGTACATTGTCATAAGGTTTTACCGTCCTACAAATCCGATTCGCTCATGAACCCGCGCCAAGGTTTTGGCAGCGATCTTGCTCGCTTCTTCGGCGCTGCGAGTATAAACTTCTTTTAAGTAGCCGGGATCTGCCATCAACTGATAATACCGCTCTTGCAGAGGAGCAAGTTCGGCGATAATGGCATCGGCAACGGCTGTCTTAAAGACGCCATAGCCCTGACCGGCAAAGCGGTTGACCGCCTCTTCAATGGTTTCACCGGTCATCGCACTATAGATGGTCAAGAGGTTATTCATTCCGTCTCTGCCCTCTTCGAATGCAATACGATTCTCGGAATCGGTGACCGCGCTCTTACATTTCTTCAAGATCTTTGCCGGCTCATCAATAATGCTGATATAACTCTTGGGGTTTGGATCGGATTTGCTCATCTTCTTATCCGGCTGAGTCAGAGACATGACCTTCGCACCCACCGAAGGAATATACCCTTCGGGAACAGTGAAAAGAT
>JAZNGR010000159.1:0-1724 GCA_045576575.1 Eubacteriales bacterium | reverse complement strand
TTGGCATGCTCCAACCCTGCCAAGATCCCCGCTTCCTTCCCGAAATTGCGGGAAAAGCTGACGGCACGGACCCGCTCGGGCACCTCGCTCCCCAATTTTTGAATTTGGCTCAGGGTCTCGTCGGTGCTTCCGTCGTCAATGAACAAAAGCTCTGCATGAGGAAGGAGAGCGGGAAGAGTCTCCTTTACCTTTTCATAGAAGGGGCGGATGTTTTCTTCCTCGTTGTAGCAAGGAATGATAATGGATAGTAGCATATCACTTCTCTTTTCTTTCATTTTCAGATCAGGTCTTCCCCATCGCTTTTGGGGGCGCATGGCAAAATCAGCCAAATGGCACGTGGCAGAATCTCAATTTCGGGATCCTTTTGATAGAAGATCTCCCCGTCAGCCTGGAGGCAAATAGGCTCCTTTGCCAACATTTTGACCTTTTTGCACTTGGTGTAATACACCTTCGGCATGGTTTCCAGGTGATCACCCTTTTTATAGTCTCCCACATATTTGAGGAATTCCATACGGGAAAGAGCGGGAACGGAGAAAAAATCGATCATTCCGTCATCAATTTCAGCAAGAGGGGTGGCCTTAAAGCCGCCACCGTACCATCTGCCGTTGCCCACCACAGCAAGAGAAACGCTTCCCTCTCCGATCACGACCTCTTTTCCGTCCAGTTCAAAGCGGATGGGATTTTTCATAGAGGACACGAAGGAATAGCCGAGGGCCAATTTGTAAGCCGCTCCCCCTGTTACCAAGGGAAGCTTTTTCAGCTTTTGCTGACGCATGGCGGCGAAGGCATCCAGCCCTGCAGAAATGCTGTTGAGACTGTAAACATCCCCACAGCGAAGCAGATCACAGCAATACTCCTCTCCACGGATGCAAGCGGAGAGATCCAAAAAACGCTCCTTGGGAATAGAATCAAAATAACGGATAAAATCATTTCCGCTGCCCACGGGTACAGGGCAGACCGCCACATTTTCCTTTCCCGCAATGCCGTTTACCACCTCGTGAAGGGTGCCGTCACCGCCACAGGCATAGATGCGGGTAAAGCCGGGATTTTCCTCGCAGGCACGGGCGGCAATTTCAGTGGCATCCCCCTTGCCTCGGGTCAGGACAATGTCATACTTTTCCCCTTGGCGGTCTGTATTGAGAATGAAAGCGCGGCGGATTTTATCCGTCACACGCTCGACGGGGCTTTTGACTCCCGCCTTGGGATTTACGATAAACAGATGTCTGATCATAAAAACCTCATTTGATCCTTTTGACAGGACATTTGGATTCTTCCTTTTCTTGCCAATTTAAAAGAAGTGCTTCCACTTCCTTTTTGCTTTCCGTGGTAAAGATGAAGTGCTGGGAGGTGAGCCCCTTTTCCTTCAGATCCTTTTGGCGATCGGCCATATAAAAGGGAACACTGTTGAGAAGAATATCTCTCCCGCCTTCCTGCAGAATGGGAAAACGAACACCTCGGCGATCGGTGAGAATTCCTTGGCCAACCTTTTTTTCCAAAAGCATCAAGGGCAGGCGGCCGTATACGATCACACTCTTTTTTCCTCTGAAGTCCCGCATTTGGGCAAGATTGAGTTCGGGAGACAGGATCAGATCCTCAAAATCCGAATAAGAAAGAGCGGCAAAGGAATTGGTCAGATTCAGGCGAAAATCCCCGTGGAGCACAAGGCCGCTTTCCCGAGCCAAGGCTACATGGCCGAGATTTCCCACCAAAAGATGCTCCGCTCC
>JAZNGR010000158.1:0-3837 GCA_045576575.1 Eubacteriales bacterium | reverse complement strand
GGCTTCCTCGGGAGAAAGCTCAAAGCGCTCCAGACGCAGACGCTCCTTGACAATCTTTTTCATTTCTGCCGTGATCTTGGTAAGATCCTCGGCGGTGAAGGGCTTCTCCACCTCAAAATCATAGTAAAAACCGCTATCTATCGCCGGTCCGATGGCAAATTTTGCCTCGGGAAACAGCCGCTTAACGGCCTGCGCCAGCACATGAGATGTGGTGTGCCAGAAGACCTTTCTTGCCCGCTGGTCTGCAAAAGTCAGGGTAGTGACCTCATCCCCTTCCGAAGGAACATAAGTCAATTCCCGCACCTCTTCTCCCACCAGGCAACAAAGGGCCTCGCGAGCAACAGCAGGGTCCAGAGCAAAGGCTGCATCAAAGGCAGTTTTGCCCTCTTCCAATTCGATCATCTGACCGTTGAGTTTCACTTGCATTTCTTTTTTCACCACACATTAAAAAATTTAGCGTTATTTCGCCATTTGATAATTATATCACTTAAAAATTTAAAAAGCAATAGTTTATTCGCCGATTCCCAGCGCCGCCAATCCCCCTTCGGAGGTCTCCCGATAGGCGGCGCGGATATCTTTTCCCGTACGCCGCATGGCAACGATCACCTTGTCCAGCGAGATCTTGCGAGTACTGCTCAAAAAACTGGCCAGATTCACCGCATTGATGGCCCGCATGGCCGCCACCGCATTGCGCTCGATGCAGGGAATCTGCACCAGCCCGCCGATGGGATCGCAGGTCAGCCCCAGATGATGCTCAATGGCGATCTCGGCGGCATATTCGATCTTATCCAAATGCAGACCGAAGAGTTCACCAAGGGCCGCTGATGCCATGGCGCAGGCCGTTCCGATCTCCGCCTGACAGCCCGCCTCGGCGCCGGAGATGGAGGCATTGGTCTTAATGAGATTACCAATAATACCGCCTGCCGCCAAAGCGCGACAGATCTCTTGATCGGAGAAGCCATGCTTTTGCTGCTGATAATAAAGCACCGCAGGCACCACGCCTGAAGCACCACAGGTAGGCGCAGTTACAATGGTCTCGCCGGATGCATTCTGCTCGCTGACCGCAAAGGCATAGGAGCAGACCACCCGGTTTTCCCGGGTCTCGGCAGACTCGTCTATATGTTGCATTTCATAAAGATACTTCGCCTTTTTCTGCACCTCCAGCCCACCGGGCAGGGTCCCTTCGTCCTCCAGCCCCCGCTCCACTGCCGCCTTCATGGCGTTCCAGACCGTTTGGAGATGGTTCCAGATGGCGCCGCCCTCCATACGGTCTGCATATTGCCATAGCCGCAGACGGTTGACCTTGCAATAAGCGGCAATATCCTCAAAACTGCGATGAGGATAAACGGTAGGGGCCTTGGCAGCAGGATCATTTTCAAAGGCGATCCGCCCGCCGCCAACGCTAAAGACCCGTGCCTGACCCAGCGGTTGCTCTCCTTGACAGGCAAAGAGTTCCATGGTATTGGGGTGCGGCAGATCGGTTTTCTCCAGATCAAAGACCACCTCGCAGGAAGCAGGAGCAAAGGTGCGGCGGATGACCTCATCGGTACCGTGCCCTTTGCCGGTCTTGGCCAAGGAGCCATAAAGGATCACCCGAAAGCCATCGGCATCGGGATATTTTTCTTTCATATAAAGGCACGCCCGCTCAGGACCCATGGTGTGGGAACTGGAGGGGCCGCGGCCGATTTTATACAGTTGATCTAAGGATTCCATTATTTTTTACCTCGCTTCAAAAAGGAAAATCGCAGAGTCTTTCCGCCCACCGTTTCCGATACATCGCCCACCGACATAAACGCCTCCGGCTCAAACTCCATAACTGTACGCTTTACCCGCCCCAATTCGAAACGGTTGGCCACGCAATAGATCATCAATTTTTCATCCCCAGAATAGCCGCCATAGGATTCTAAAACCGTAACCCCTCTGCCCAGTTCCTCCGAAAGAAGCGCCGGAAGTTCAGAGGTGCGATTCGCAACAATAAAGACGGAGTTTCCTTTATCAAAACCATCCACCACATAATCAATGGTGCGGTTGCCGATGGCATAAGCAATAATAGAATAAAGCGGAATGTTCCAACTCTGAAAAATCAGCGCCGCAACCGTATACAAGATGACGTTATAAACCATCATAAAGGTGCCAACAGTCATTCCCAATCGCTTAGCGAAAAGAACTGCCATAACCTCAACTCCGTCGATGGCACCGCCGAACCGAATAACCAAGCCGCTGCCGATGCCCGAAAGCAACCCTCCAAACAGCGCACCAAGCAAAATATCCTTTCCCACAAAAGGCGAACCATCGGTAAAATCAATGGGCAATACATTTTGAAATAAAAAGGCACTTCCGGAATAAATAACGATGGCAAACAGCGAGTAGATAATAAAATGCCACCCAACTTTTTTATAAGCGAGCAAAAAGAAGGGGACATTCAACACCAACAAAAACATTCCCATCACCAAATACGGTGGAGTTAATACATCCAGCAAAAAGGAGGTGCCTGAAATGCCGCTGTCGAAAAGTTGCAAAGGCGCCAAAAATAGGGTCACACCCACTGCGTTGATCACCCCTGCAAACAACAAAGGTATAAAATAAATCCATCGAATTTTAAATGATTTCATGCCCCTATTCCTTTCTTTTTTGTCTTTATATTTTACCATAATTCCATGATGGTGTCAATGTAAGTCCTCTCAACCAATCATTTTTAATAAAGTCATAACAACCAGACAGACCGCCGCGCCCACCAAGGTGGGTAAAACCGCCGCCACCGCTGTCCAGCCCCAACTTCCTGTTTCTTTTTTGACCGTTAAGAGGGTGGTAGAGCAGGGCCAATGAAAGAGGGAAAACAGCATGGTGCAAAGGGCAGTCACCCAGGTCCAGCCGTTGGCAACCAAAACCGAACGAATCTCCAAAAGACTCCCTGTTTCGCTAAGAGTTCCTTGAGAAAGATACGCCATTAAAATAATAGGCAAAACAATCTCGTTGGCGGGAAATCCTAAAATAAAGGCGATGAGAATCACCCCATCCATCCCCAAAGTTCTGCCCAAGGGATCCAGAAAGGCGGCTGTATGGGTCAGCAAGCTTCCGTCGCCGATGGTAATATTGGCGAAGAGCCAAAGGATCAGCCCCGCCGGCGCCGCCACCGCCGCGGCTCTGCCCAATACAAAGAGGGTGCGATCCAATACCGAGCGGATCAGCACCTTGCCGATCTGCGGCTTGCGATAGGGCGGCAGCTCCAGGGTAAAGGAGGAGGCCGCGCCCTTTAAGAGAGTGGCGGAAAGCAGGCGGGAGATGCCAAAGGTGGCAAGGATCCCCAAAAGGAGGATGGCGGTCAACATCAGCGCTGCCCCCACCGAGCCCCAAGCCCCGCTTTGAGCACCGATAAAAAAGACGGTGATCAGGGTGATCAACATGGGGAACCGCCCATTGCAGGGAACAAAACTATTGGTCAATATGGCAATCATCCGCTCCCGCGGGGAATCAATAATGCGGCAACCGGTCACCCCCACTGCATTACAGCCAAAACCCATACACATGGTCAGCGCCTGCTTGCCGCAGGCCTTGCATTTTTGAAAGGGTTCATCTAAATTATAGGCAATGCGGGGCAGATAACCCATATCCTCCAAAAGGGTAAACAGCGGAAAAAAGATCGCCATGGGCGGCAGCATCACCGCCACCACCCAACCCAGCACCCGAAAGGCGCCATGGATCAAAGCACCGATCAGCCAATGGGGTGCCTGCCAAGCAATCAGAAGATCACAAAGCCTTACCTCCAGCCATGAAAAGAGCGCCGAGAGCCCCGCCGAAGGGTAATTGGCGCCGGCAATGGTCAGCCAGAGCACCAGC
>JAZNGR010000157.1:0-19488 GCA_045576575.1 Eubacteriales bacterium | reverse complement strand
GGTTAGATTCTTAGAAAGTGTAACGTTCGTTAATGCGGTACAGTATGAAAATGCATGATCCCCGATACTCTCCACATTATCGGGAATCTGAATTTCTGTCCACGTCACGCAATTTTGGAATGCTTCAGCTCCGATGCTTGTTACACTTTCGGGAATATACACGCTTTCCAAATTTGTGCATCCATAAAATGCATTTACGCCAATGGTTTTTACACTATTCGGCAAGGTGATGCTTTGAACAGTTTTATTTCCCTTAAATGCAGACCGCACCTTAACCACCGGGCGCCCGTTTACCGTATCCGGAACGATCACTTCTGTTAATGATCCTTCATAAGACATCAGATATGCCGCATTGTTTGCCACATCAAAAGTGAACCCATCTAATACTACAAGTTCACCTTCATATCCGGGATTCAAAATCTCATAAGGAATATCATTCTCCGTCGCGTAGGTATAACCTGCTGTTCCTTCATTGCACCAAATAGTAAGCGAAGGACACTCGGCAAAGGCATTAGTGCCAATCGTTGTTACCCCATCATAAAGGATAATAGAGTTGAAAACATCGCAGCTATAGAAGGCTTCTGCGCCGATCGTTGTCAGTTCCTCATTGGTCACAACGGTTACCAATTGATCGCAATCATAGAATGCCTTGGCTCCAATGGTCAAAATGCCGGTCGGCAAAGTGACGCTATTAAGGCTATCATGATCCTCAAAAAGACGATCTGCCAATCCAACAACCGGCAAACCATCCACTTCGGCGGGGACTTGAAGTTCCACAGAACTCCCATTATATTTTGTCAGCAGAATACCGCCGTCTACCTCTTCATATTCCCAAAGAGCCGATTCTTCTGCCGTTTCAGCAGAAACCACAACAGGAACCGAAGAAATCAGCATCACGCAGGTCAGCAGCCAGGCAATCACTCTTTTTTTCATTTTCATTCCTCCTAAAAAGGCAAAGATCAACGGGCGTAGCAAATCCTACACCACCTTAAATTATAATATTATTAAATATCATTGTCAAATATTTTAGATTTTTCGGTATTTTCTTTAGAATTCCACCGAAAAAACATTGAAATTCATCGGAATTAACAGTTGACGAACCTTTATTGTTTTAGTACAATAAAGTATATATTTTTTAATGGAGGCACTTTTTATGCTTTATCAGAGCACCCGCAGTAAAGATTATACCGCCACCGGTCCCGAAGCGATCCTGCAAGGCATCGCCCCCGACGGTGGGCTTTATATGATCTCCGATTTTTCGAAGATCCAATTGGACTGGAAAGAACTTTTAGACTTAGATACCATCCCCATGGCCGCCAAGATCCTGCAGGCTCTGTTGCCTGATTTTTCTCCCGAGGAGATGGACGAGCTTGCCAAAAAGGCTTATTGCGGCAAATTTGAGACCGAGGATCTCACTCCTTTGGCTCAGGTGGGAGATCGCTATGTTCTGGAGCTGTTCCGCGGCCCCACCAGCGCTTTTAAGGATGTGGCGCTTTCCATGCTGCCCCAATTGATGACCGCCTCCCGCAAAAAGACCGGCATGAAGGAGGATATTGTGATCCTCACCGCCACCAGCGGTGATACCGGCAAAGCGGCGTTGGAAGGCTTCCACGATGTGGAAGGCATCAAGATCATGGTCTTCTTCCCCAACAACGGTGTCAGCGCGGTTCAGCAGGCCCAGATGGTGACCCAGACCGGCAATAATGTGGCGGTCGCCGCCATCAACGGCAATTTCGACGATGCCCAGACCGGCGTGAAAAAGACCTTTGCCGCCGCAGCAGAAAACGCCGATGCTCTTCACGGCGCGGTTCTTTCCTCTGCCAACTCCATCAACATCGGACGGTTGGCACCGCAAGTTGTTTATTATTTCAAATCCTATGCCGACTTGGTACGGGAAGAGATCATCAAGGTTGGCGACAAAGTTTCCTTTGTGGTCCCCACCGGCAATTTCGGTGATATTCTTGCCGGCTATTTCGCCAAAAAATTGGGACTGCCGGTTGAAAAACTGATCTGCGCTTCCAATGAGAATAAGGTGCTCACCGATTTTCTCAACGAAGGTGTTTACGATCGCAAGCGCCCCTTCTACAAGACCACCTCTCCTTCCATGGATATTCTGGTCTCCAGCAATCTGGAGCGTCTGCTCTTTATGATGAGCGATTGCGACAGTGACTTAGTGGCTTCTCTCATGAAGCAACTCAACGAAGAGGGCAAATACCAAGTTCCCGCCGAAATGCTTGAGAAGATCCAGGCAGAGTTTGGCGCAGGTTTCTGCGATGATGCCGAAACGGCTGTTGCCATCCGCAAAGTTTGGGAAACTTATGGCTACCTGATGGATACCCATACCGCTGTTGCATGGGCGGTCAGCGAGGAATACAAAAAGACCGCAAAGGAGCCGGTGATCGTGCTCTCTACTGCCTCGCCCTTTAAGTTCCCCCATGCGGTGCTCTCTGCCCTGGGCGAGACCCCCGCAAAAAATGAATTCGACTGCCTGACCCAGCTTTCCGAACTCAGCAACCTGCCCATCCCCAAGAATTTGAGCGGATTGAAGGATGCCAAAGTATTGCACAACACGGTGATCGAAAAAGAGGAACTCATCGACTTTGCGCTGAACAAGGCGGGTCAGAAGGCATGGTAAAGATCCGCGTTCCCGCAAGCTCTGCTAATTTGGGGCCGGGCTTTGACAGTTTTGGCATCGCCCTCTCCCTCTATAATGATTATACCTTTGAACTTGCGGATCATTTAGAGGTAATTGGATGTCCGCCGGAATATTCCGACGACCGCAACCTCTCCATCATTGCTTTTAAAGCCACCCTTAAGGTCATGGGCAAGCCTTATACCGGAGTGAAGATGACGGTAGATGCCCATATCCCTTTTTGCAGTGGATTAGGTTCCAGCGCCGCCACCATCGTGGCAGGTGCCAAGGGCGCCAATGCACTCTACGGCAATCCCCTTTCCAATGATGAATTGTTGCAGATCTGCAACGCCATTGAGGGGCATCCCGATAATGTAGCACCCGCCATTTATGGGGGCATGACGGTTTCGGTGGTGCAAAACGGAATTGCCTATTGCGTGCAATATCCGGTGCATCCGGAACTGAGATTTGTTGTTATGACGCCGGATTTTGAATTGGCGACCAAGGAAAGCCGGCGGGTATTGCCCCAGATGATCAACCGCCAGGATGCTATTTATAACCTCTCTCACGCAGGGCTTTTGCCCAAAGCGCTGGAATTGGGAGATGAGCGATTGATTCGCCTTGCGGTGCAGGATCGGCTCCATGAGCCCTATCGCCGCCCGCTGATCACCGATCTGACTTTGGTGGAAAAAGCGGTCAATGATCTGGGCGCCATTGCCTTTTGCATCAGCGGCGCAGGCCCCACCTGCCTCGCCATCACCAAAGATCCCGATTTCGCCGAGAAACTGAAAAATGAACTCCATACGCCCCATAGCAATTGGAGCATCCGCGAATTGGAAATTGCGCAATAAAAAAACGCCTGCATTGCAGGCGTTTTTCTTATTCTTCTTCTAATTCTTCTTCCGGCTCTTCTTCAGAGACTACTCGATTGACGGTAACTTTGATGGTTTCATTGCCCTGGCTGAACATCAGCTTCATTTTATTGGCATTGACTCGTTCATAGCGGTATACATAGATGGTTCCTTCTTCGGTAGTCAAGGTAAAGGAGTCTTTATTGGCCGTAAACTCGCCGGAAACCACTGTTTCACCGTTAGCAAGAATAAAGTGGTCTTCCTCCGCATCAAAGGAGATTGCAAGGGATTTGCTCTCCCAGGAGCCATCCATCCAATCATCGCTGAAATAAAAATTCAGATACCAGACCAGAACCGAACCCGCAATCGCCAAAACCGCACCGACGATGATGAGCCACCATGCCCATTGGGGCAGTTGCTTTTTTGCTTTGGGGCGCCCATAGTCACAGCGAGGGCAGATGCTGTCTTCATTTTCAAATTCTGTTCCGCAGCGTTGACAAATCATAATTTTTACCTCGAAAAAGAAGCCGCCTCAAAGAGGCGGCTTTTATTTTTGAATTACTCGCCCAAATTTGCGAAGAGATCCAGGAAATTCAGATCGTCCTCTTCCTCTTCCTTCTTCTCCTCATCCAAAGAGGGGAAGCCCAACTTCGGTTCTTCGGCGATCACACCGTTGGTTGCCTGCTTGCCGGTGGGGAAACCGGTAGCAATCACGGTAACGATGATCTCATCTTCCAGATCATTATTCAGAGCAACACCCCAGATAATATTAGCATCGGGATGAGCCGCCTGCTCAACCATACGGCTGGCTTCGTCTACCTCATCCATTCCGATATCGGGAGATGCGGTAATATTGAAGATCACACCGGTGGCACCGTCGATGGAGGTTTCCAGCAAGGGACTGGAGATGGCCATCTCGGCAGCCTTCACGGCCTTATTTTCACCGGATGCACGACCAACGCCCATATGCGCGTTGCCTGCATCCTTCATGATCTTATGCACGTCGGCAAAGTCCACATTAACCAGGCCGGGGATCAAGATCAGATCGGAGATGCTCTGAACACCCTGGCGGAGCACATCATCTGCCACCTGGAACGCGTTGAGCAAAGTGATCCGCTCGGTAGATACATCCTTGAGTTTTTCATTGGGGATAATAATCAGGCTGTCCACATGCTGACGCAATTTTTCAATACCTGCCTCAGCAGTACGCATCTTCATGCGACCCTCAAAACCAAAAGGCTTGGTTACGATGGCAACGGTCAGGATCCCCATATCCTTGGCGATCTCAGCAACCACAGGGGCACTGCCGGTACCGGTACCGCCGCCCATACCGGCGGCAATAAAGACCATATCGGCGCCCCGCAGGGTGGCCTCGATCTCTTCGCGGTTTTCCAAAGCGCTGTTTTCACCAACCAAGGGATCGCTGCCTGCGCCCTTGCCTTTGGTGAGTTTTTCACCGATCTGCAGTTTGGTGGTAGCGGCAGAAGCCTCCAATACCGGCTTATCGGTATTGACCACCACAAAATCCACACCCTGCACACCGGAGCGGATCATCCGGTTCACTGCGTTACAGCCACCGCCGCCGCAGCCGATTACCTTTATATTTACAACGCCTTCGGCGCTTTCTGTATACATGAAACTTGCCATCGCTATGTACCTCCAACAAAATTTTAAACGGTCCTACCGTAGAATACTCTAAGTAATATTTTAATATTATTTAGGAATAATTGCAAGGGTTTTTTCTATAATTTACAAGAAATTCATGGAAATTATGATCCTGCACAGAAATTCATAGAAACTCCCTATCAAAAAAGGCTTCTGCTGATGCAGAAGCCTTTTGGATTATTCTTTGTCTTCTTCCTCGGTTGAGTCTTCCTTGGGAAGTTCTTCCTCCTTGGCGGGGCGGTAATAGACCCGCTCGGTATCGGAAACATCCACAATGGAGGGCTGGCCGGTGCCGTTTTCATTCAAAAGATATGCCGCCAGCTGCAACTTGGTGTCGGTTTGATCCAGGGTGCCGAAATCGATGGTCACATGCTCTTTATACAGCACCTTCACATCATAGCGGGCAAAGAACTGCACCTCACTGACCGCCGACCATTCCAGTTCGGGCCGGGCGGAGAAGCCCTCATACAGTCGCTGCAGAAAACCGGTATAGTCCACCTCGCCGAACAGCGCGGTCTCCCCTACCACCAATTCGGTGGCAGTGACTTGGGTCAATTGAGGGACCCCCTCAATGGGAGAGGCGGGAGCGGGGGTCTCCTCGGCATCCTCTTCGGTAGGTTCTTCTTCGGGTTCCTCTTCAGGCTCTTCCGCAGGTTCTTGAGGAAGCGTAACAAACTCCAACACCCGATATTCTTCATTCAGCAACGCTGCCTCATACGCGCCCATGGGCACCCATACCACCGGCTGGTTTTCTTCAACAGTGATGGAAAGGGTATTGGGCAGTTTCCGCTTGATGGTAACCTCTTTCACATAAGGAAGGGTCTTCATCTGGTCAATAACCTCAAACTTATCCAAACGGAAAAGGTTTTGACCGATCTTCAACTCGCCTTTGGAAAGGAGTTCTTCTACCGTATAGCGGGTATTGCCGCTGACTTCAATGGTTTCGGCATTGAAAAAGACCGTCATGGAAAGAACAGCAAGGGTAATGACCATCAGCACAAAGAGCAGGCTGAAAAAGACTACCTTTGCCTTCTTTTTCCGTTTTCTTTTCCGCTGATAATACCGCTCCACGCTGTTCATTTCATCACTTCCTTATAAGTTGATAAATTTCCTGATAGATGGTCTCTGCCGCTTCAGGCAGGGCAAGGGTCATGGCGTTTTTGCTTAAAGTCTCCCGTTTGGCGGGATCCTCCTTGAGAGAAAGCACGATCTCATAGAGTTTCTCTGCCGAAAGGTCTTTTTCCTCTAAGAGAATAGCACCTTCCCGATCGGAAAGAGAGCGCGCATTATAGTACTGATGATTATGGGTCACATTGGGAGAAGGGATCAAGACTGCCGGTTTTCCAAGGGCAGTCAACTCGCCCAAGGTGATGGCGCCCGCGCGGCTGATCACCGCATCGGCGGCCGCCAGATGCAACGGCATATCATAGAGATACGGTTGCACCTTGATCGAGCCTTCTTGATCCACATCGAAGCCCTTTTCTTTGAGTTTTTCGGGCATCCATTTCCAGCCACGCTCGCCGGTGGCATGGGTATGGTGAAAATCACCCTGCTGATGGTTTTTGGCGATGAAATCCACCATCGCCTTATTGACCTCCAACGCGCCCAAACTGCCCGCGAAGGACAAAAGATAAAAATTGTTTTCCGAAAGACCCAAAGCGGATCTTGCGCTTTCGCGATCGGTGGAAAGGATCTCGGCTCTCAAGGGGTTGCCGGAAAGCACCATTTTTTTGGTCTTGCCGAAATATTCCTCACTGCCGGGGAAACTGACAAATACAATATCGGCTTTTTTCGCCAGCATCTTACTGGTGATCCCCGGATAGGCGTTTTGCTCATGGATACAGGTGGGGATGCCCAATTTCTGGGCGGCCGCCACCACCGGACCCGAAACATACCCGCCGGTACCGATCACCAGATCAGGTTTAAACTCTCGGATCAGGCGTTTACATTCTTTTTTTGCTTTTAAGTACAGTTCCACCGTTTTCAGGTTATCCAACGTCAGCTTGCGGCGAAAACCTTGAATACGAATGGGATGCAGGTCAAAGCCTGCTTTTGCCACCAAGGTCTCTTCGATCTTGCCTTTATTGCCCACAAAGAGGATCTTGGCGTCTTTATTTTTCTCTTTAATAATGGAGGCGATGGCGATGGCGGGATTGCAATGACCCGCAGTGCCGCCGCCGGCTAAGAGTACTCTCATTCTTTGATCTCCATTCTTGAATAACGGGATACTGCCAGCACCACCGTCATTTCAAACAGCAAAATCAACAGCGAAGTGCCGCCGTAACTGAAGAAGGGCAGGCTGATGCCGGTGGGAGGTAAGGAATTGGTCACCACCGCGATATTGAGGATGGTCTGAACCGCAAGATGAGACATAATGCCCACCACCAAAAGAGAACCGAATTTATCTTGGGCATGATAGGCGATAACAAAGCCCCGCCAGATTAACAGCACAAACAGTATAATTACCATCATGGCGCCCACAAAACCCAGTTCCTCGCAAACAATGGCAAAGATATAATCGTTTTGAGGTTCGGGAATATAGAGATGCTTTTGAGTAGACTGCCCGAGTCCCACACCCAAAAGACCACCGCTGCCGATGGCATAAAGAGATTGCAAAGTCTGGAACCCCGCACCGGTGGGATCGGCTTCCGGATGGAGCCAAGTTTCAATTCTGCCCTTAGCATAGGGGGTCAGAATCGCAAAACCCGCAAGCCCTGCGGCACCGGTAAGTCCGATTCCCAAGAACCATTTCAGATTGACACCGCCCACAAACATCATCACAACGCCAATACAGAAAATCAAAATAGCGCCGGAGACATGGGTCTCTACCGCAACCAGTCCGCAGACCAAAAGCAGTGCACCGGCAGGCATCAAGATGCCCACCTTCAACTCTTTCATTCGTTTATAATTGGCAGCCATATAGGCAGCAAAGATCAGGATCAGCGCAAATTTTGCCACATCACTGGGCTGGAACTGGATCCCCAGATTCAGCCAGCGGCGAGCACCATTGACCTTGACCCCGATACCGGGGATCAGCACCATGATCAGCATGATCACCGATACCCCAAACAACGGAATGGAAACACGGCGCAGAGCATGGTAATCAAAGATATGGGGCAACGCCAACATCATGGCAACCCCCATCAATGCAAAAAGCAACTGACGCTTAATATAATGGTAACTGTCGCCATACTTATGGAGAGCACTGACATAACTGGCAGATGCCAACATGATCAGACCGAAGGTCAAAAGGCAGAGAACTAAGATCAAAAAGACCAGATCAATACTACCCGCTTCGCCCTTTTTCACAAACCAATTACTTCTTTTCTTTTTTGTTGCCAAAGGGCTTCACCTCCCAATCAAACATTAAAATAGCGATAATAGAACATTCCCCAAAGGGCCAAAAGACAACCGATGGCGCTGATGGCGGTAAAGACCGAAACGATCTTGACCTCCGACCAACCGCACATCTCAAAATGATGGTGGATGGGGCTCATTTTAAAGAGCCGCTTGCCGTGGGTCAGTTTATAATAGATCACCTGCAAAACCACCGAAACACCCTCGATCAAATACATAATACCGCCGATGAGGATGAAATAAGGCATATCATAGGCCATGGCCAGAGCCACCACCGCAGCACCTAAAAAGAGGGAGCCGGTATCGCCCATAAAAACTTTGGCAGGATGGAAATTATAGATCAAAAAGGCCAAAAGTCCACCGGTAAGAGCGGCGGCAAATACGGTGATTCCCGTATTATTGTTCCCTGCTGAGAGGAAAAATCCAACCACAATGAAAGAAATCACATAGGGCAGGGAAACGCCGGTGACCAATCCGTCCAATCCGTCGGTCAAATTGACCGAATTGACAAAGAAGAACAGAAACGGGATCATCAGCAAAAAGTAGAAATAATAAAGATGGATGCGGATGTTGAGATAAGGAATGAAGATTGCCTCGGAGATGACATTGGTCGCATAAAGACCGCCCAAAAAGAGCGCCATCAGCAACATCAACGGCAGGGTCTTTTGCAAAACAGAAAGTCCCTTATTGCGCTTTTTGACCACCTTGATGTAATCGTCCAAAAAGCCTACTAAACCGCAAAGGGTCACAAAACCGATACACATCAGCAAGCGAAAATCCCCTTTGATCATCTCAGGAATTGCCAACACAACGGTTACCAAAAGAGTGGGAATAATAAAAATCAAACCGCCGATGGTAGGAGTACCCTCTTTGGTCTCCTTATGCCAGGAGGGACCGATCTCCAGAATACTTTGGGAGCATTTCAGCTTCCGAAGCCAAGGTAAGATCCAGGGTGCCAGCAACAGCGCCAGCAGAAAACTTGCGGCAAGAGCCGTTAAAATCAGCCAAGTATTCATTTTCTCATCCTTTCTTTTAACCCGTCGGCAAAGGCACGAAAGCCCATGGAATTGGAGGCTTTAAACAGTACCGTATCACCGATCTTGATGGTCTTTTCCAAAAGTGCGGGAAGTTCTTGCTTATCCGCAATATAGTATTTCAAAACAGAGGGAGGAAGCGCATCATAAAGGATCTTGGCAGCGTTTCCTACCGCGATCACCGCATCAATGCCCAGTTCCCCGCAAAAAGCGCCCACCTGACGATGACCTTCTTCTTCATAAGAGCCCAGTTCAAACATATCGCCCAATACCGCAACTCTTCTTCCCTCTTTGGACGCCAACACCTTTAATGCGGCGCGCATGGAATCGGGGGAAGCATTATAGCTATCATCAATCACCGTCACACCGCCTACTGTTTCGGTAAACTGGCGGGTGCCATCACCGCTGAACTGCTCCAGCCCCTCCTTTAAGAGAAGCGGATCCACTCCCAAAAGGTGACCCACACCGAAGGCAGCCAAGGCGTTCATGATCTGATGCTCCCCTTCGGTCTGCAAAGTGATCTCCAAGGAGCCTTCGGGATAGCAGAGCGTAAAGCGGTTCTTTTGGATCTCTTCCGCCCGATAATCATTATGAGAAGAGAGCCCGAAATAAGTACAGTTCTTTTGGGGACGAGCGCCATAAAGCAGCGGCTCATCGCCGTTTAAGAGGGCTTTGCCGCCCTCGCGCAAAGCATCCACCAATTCCAATTTGGCTTTGGCGATATTCTCGCGCGTCTTTAAGAGTTCCAGGTGTGCCACACCGATATTGGTGACTACTGCGATGTCGGGCGTGATAAATTGGGTAAGATAATCAATCTGACCCAAGCCTCGCATTCCCATTTCCACCACTGCCGCTTGAGCGGTATCGGCTACCGCAAGGGCGGTGAGGGGTACACCCAGTTCGTTATTCATATTACCCTTCGTTCCGCTGACTTGAAGAGCGGGCGAAAGCGCGGAAAGGATAAAATTCTTGGTCGTGGTCTTCCCCACACTGCCGGTAACGCCGATGATTTTTGCAGGGCACCCCGTCAAATGGGCTTTTGCCAAAAGACCCAAGGCGAAGCGGATATCCTCAACCTGAAAATAGGGGTTTTTTAAGCCATCGGGTTGCGGTTCAGTTCCTAAAAACACCATGTTTTCATAGGATTTATCTAATTGAGGGATAAAAGAATGACCGTTAACTCGTTCCCCCGCAATAGCGGCAAAAAGGCAACCTGCGCCTGCTTGGCGGGAGTCGGTCACGACCCGATCCAGCGGAAAATCCACCGCAGGCATAGGCTTATTCAATGCATTTGCTACAATATGAACACTCAGCATCGGTCAATAAATTCCTTTACGATCTCTTTTTCATCAAAATGAATCTTGGTCTTGCCCAAAATCTGATAATCCTCATGGCCTTTGCCTGCCAAAAGAATCAAATCGTCGGGGCGGGCATTTTGAATGGCATAGCCGATGGCTTCCTTGCGATTTTCAATGACCGCATAGGGCGTCTTTGTACCCTCCATCCCCACCAGAATATCTTGAATAATCGCGGCGGGATCCTCGGTGCGCGGGTTATCGGAAGTAACAATGGCAAAATCACTGTATTTTGCCCCCACCTCTGCCATCTTGGGACGCTTGGTCTTATCCCGATCGCCGCCACAACCGAAGAGGGTAACGATCCGCCCCTTGGCATAGGTTCGAATAGTGGTAAGGATATTTTCCAAAGCATCGGGAGTATGGGCATAATCCAGCATCACCGAAAAGGGGAGCCCCTCGGTAATTACTTCGGCTCTGCCCGCAACCTTGGGAATTTGATTCAACCCCTTGATGACCTCTTCAAAGGAATAGCCGGCAGAAAGCAACACACCCGCGGCGCAAAGAGTATTATGCACCGTAAATAAACCGGGGGTGGACACCTTCACCGCGGCAGATTTTCCTTGATAGCCAAGGGTATAGGAAACCCCCGATACATCCACCGTAATATCGGTGGCGGTAAGATCGGCATTTCCTTGGGCGGAATAGGTCATTCCCCCGTAAATTGCTGCAAACTCTTTGCCGCAAGCATCGTCCAGATTAAAGACCGCCTTACCTGCCATCTCAAAGAGACGCGCCTTGGCTGCCTTATAATTTTCCATGGTTTTATGATAGTCCAGATGGTCTTGGGTTAAATTGGTAAAACCTGCGGCAGCAAAGGGCAGGCTATCTGCCCGCCGCTGATGCATGGCTTGGGAGGAAACCTCCATCACCACCGTTTGCACCCCTGCATCTGCCATTTTGCGAAGCAGTTCAAAAAGTTGATAGGGCTCGGGAGTAGTAAAAGCGGCGGGGAACGATTCGGCACCGATCTGATTGCAGACCGTACCGATCAGTCCTGCTTTTACGCCAAGACCGTCTAAAATACTTTTAACAAATTGAGTAGTTGAGGTCTTCCCGTTGGTACCGGTAACGCCCAAAAAGGTCATTTCCCGCTGAGGATGACCAAAGAAATTGGCGCAAACCTGCTGAAATGCCATGCGGTTATCTTCCACCAACACATGCGGCACATCGGCTTCGGTTTCATGCTCCGCCAAAATCACCGCAGCGCCTTTTTCAGCGGCAGAAACGGTAAAATCATGACCGTCTACCGTCTCGCCGGGGATGGCGGCAAAAAGGAATCCTTCCTCTACCTTGCGGGAATCAAAGGCAATGCCGCTGATCTCCCGATCAGACCATTCATTTTTCGTTTGGATGCCTGCCAAAAGTTGAGATAACAGCATTGTTTTCTTTCCTTTCTACATACTGGATACGCCTTCGGAACTATTGGTTCGGATGGTAATAACAGTACCGGGGGCAACTCTTTCGCCCGCGGCGGGAGACTGCGAGATGACCAGGGCGGTGGCTTCGGTGTTTCCGTTGCCCACAACCCGTACGTTCAGCCCTTCCTGCACGATCCGATTGGAAGCGCCTGCCACAGAGTAATCCACCAAGTTCGGAACTGTAATGCTCTTGGAAAGGCTTGCATCGCCGGTATAAAGGATCATGGTACCGCTCTGCGGCATGGTGGTACCTGCAGCGGGGCTTTGGGCGGTAACGGTATCGCCGTTGCCCTTGATCTTATATTTGATTTCCTTATCTATCAGGTCGGCCTCTACTTCGGAAAGCGGACGATCCACATAAGACGTGATCGCCACATCCAACGTCTCCAATTCTTCCTCGGTATACTGAGGCTGAACGCCAAGATAAGGCAGGATATCGCTCAAAATATCGCCGGCAACAGGGGCGGCAATAATACCACCGTAAATCTCGCCGTTGCTGGGACTATCCAGCAACACCAAGATGGCATATTCAGGGTCATCGGCAGGGGCAAAGCCAATGAAAGAGGAGATATAGTTCTTCACACCGGTTGCCACATAATCGTCGATTTTCTCGGAAGTACCGGTCTTACCTGCCACGCGATAGCCTTTTACATAGGCATTTTTACCGGAACCCACCGAAACGACTTCTTCCAAAAGATCGCAGACCAACGCGCTGGTCTCCGCAGAGATCACCTGCCGTTTGGATTGAGTTTCAAAGCTCTTGACCACCTTTTGAGAACCGTCCTCTTGGGTCTCGGTGATCTCTTTGACCACATGGGGAGTGACCAACGTTCCGCCGTTGCTGGCGGCTGCCACTGCAGTAATCATCTGCAAAGGCGAAATCTTAAAGTTCTGACCGAAAGAGGCGGTGGCAAGTTCTACTTCTTGGAAGGTAGAGAACCAAATGCCGCTTGCTTCACCCGCAAGGTCCACTCCGGTCTTTTCGGTCAAGCCGAAGTTTTGGAAATACTCATAGAAGGTATTGGCGCCAACGGTCGCACCAATGGTAATAAAGGCAGGGTTGCAGGAATTTTGAATTGCCTGCGAGAGGGTTTGATGCCCATGTCCGCCGGATTTCCAGCAGCGAATGGTGCGGTCTGCCACCCGGATATAGCCGGGGCAGGAATAGGTATTATTGGTGGTGATCAAGCCCTCTTCCAATGCCATGGAGAGGGTGATGATCTTAAAGGTGGAGCCGGGCATATAGGTATCCACCGTGCATTTATTTCGCCAAATCTTATTGCGGGCGGTAGTGGTGGCGATCTCCAATTCTTCCTCAGCAAGCCCCTCTAAGGATGCCTGCATCATCTCGTCGGTGATCTCATAGTACCGATTGGGGTCGTAGTTGGGCAGGGATGCCATTCCTAAAACCTCACCGGTCTTCACATTCATTACGATTCCTGCGGCGCCCTCTAAGCATTGCTGCTCTTCTCTTGCTTCCTGAAGATGCTTCTCCAGGTAATACTGCACCGTTTCGTCGATGGTCAACACCACATTCTTGCCGTCTTCAGCGGCAACATAGGTCTCATATTCATAAGGCAGTTCGGTTCCGACTGCGTTTTTGGCGGTGATCATTTTACCGCCGGTGCCCTGCAGGTATTCGTTATAAATGGATTCAATGCCATCCAAACCCACATTATCGGTGCCGGTAAAGCCCAAGATATGGCAAGCAAGGCTGTTATAGGGATAATACCGCTTGGTGTCCTCCACCAAATGGATGCCCTTAAGATCATTTTCATCAATAAAGGCGCGTACCTGATCGGCAACATCCGATTCAATGCGGCGCTTTACCAATTCATAGTAATTGGATTTTTGGGTCTTTTCGTAAACAGTCTGCTCATCTACCCCTAAAATTTCCGAAAGACCGCGGGCGATCAAGCGGCAGTTTGCTTCATCCTTATCCACGGAATTGGGAGCAATATAAACCGTTTCCACCTGAGCAGAAACCGCTAATTCTTGGTAATTACGGCTGTAAATGGTACCACGCTGGGCCGCAAGGGTCGTATCCATGGTCTGCTGACTGATCGCTTTGGTCTGATAATATGTGTAGTTGACGATCTGGTAATTGACCAACACTCCCGCCAACCAAAGCAGCAACGCTACCGCGAAAATTGCCAGCATGATTGTGCTTCTGGTTACCATTGATCTGCTCGGTCCTTTGCCCATTTTTTTGCTCCTTTCCGAAAAAAATTCTCTCTTTAAAATTGCAAATAGAGAGTAAGAAAAACTTTTCCTACTCTCTTTTACATATCACTTGATCAGCTGAGATATTCCACAAGAATGTTAAACTCTTGGACTACACCATCCCACCAGCCATCGCCTGCAGGCTCATCTTTGATAATTTCAACCGTATCATCGGTCAGCAGGTTGATGGTCTGGATCTGATAGTTTTCAATTTTGATCATTCCCAGCTCTTCGGTGGCGATCCGCTCGATCTCATCCATGGAATTTTTACGGTCGATGGAAACTTGAAGCGCTCCCGCTTCGCCTTCCAGACTGCTCAGTTCTCTTTTGGCGGCAAGCAGGTCGCTGGATACCTCATTGAGAGCAATGTGACTATACAGTAAATAGCCGCCCATCGCCAAAAATAAAGCAATGCACAAGACGGCGGACAACCGAATGCCGGGCATATGAAATTTTTTCATTGGGGGCTACCTCTACTTTCTACTTCTTTTCACAAATCCTCAGTTTTGCAGGTTTGGAACGATTGTTCTCCGCCAGTTCCTCCGCCGAAGCGGTGATGGGTTTATGGGTGATCTGCTTCACAACAGGTTTTCTGCCGCAAACGCAGATGGGTAAATTCTTATCGCAAATACAACCCGAGGCAAGATCGGCAAATACGGATTTTACAATGCGATCTTCCAAAGAATGGAAGGTCATCACCGCGATCCGCCCGCCGGGTTTCAAAACCGCTACCGCATCGCGGATGGCTTGCTCCAAAATCCGAAGTTCGCCGTTCACTTCAATGCGGATGGCTTGGAAGGTTCGCTTGGCAGGGTGTTTATTGCCATAGCGTTCCTTCGGGGGAAAAACCTTTTCAATGATCTCGGTCAACTGACCGGTGGTTTCAATGGGAGCCTCTTCCCGCTTGCGGCAGATGGCGGCGGCGATCTTAGGACTTTGCCGTTCCTCACCATAGCGATAGAAGATCTCGGTTAACTGCTCTTTGGAATAGGTGTTGACCACCTGATAAGCATCCAGCGGATTCTCTCGGTCCATTCGCATATCCAAAGGGGCATCAAACCGATAGGAAAAACCCCGGCTCTCTTCGTCCAGTTGAAAACTGGAAACACCGAGGTCAAATAAAATGCCGTCGATGGCGGGGATCCCCAGATCCTCCAGCACCGAACGAAGGGCAGAAAAATTCGATTTAACGGCGCGGAAGCGTTCGCCGAAGGGAGCAAGACGCTCACCCGCCGCTTTTAGGGCATCTCGATCTTGGTCGATTCCGATCAGACACCCGCTTTTCAACTCTTTGGCAATAAGGCTGCTATGACCGCCACCGCCCAAGGTGGCATCTACATAGATTCCATCAGGCTTAATATTCAGCCCGCGGATACATTCCTCTGCCATTACACTATAATGAGAGAACTCTTTCATTAGAAGTCCACTTCATCCATGGTCGCCATAATATCTTTGGTTTCCATTTTTTGCATCATATCATTGAACCGATCGGGATTCCAAATCTCGATGCGGTTTCCGTTACCGATGAGCATCACATTACCTTCAATGCCCGCCAGTTTCCGAAGCGGAAGAGGAATTTGAACTCTCCCCTGCTTATCCGCGGTAACATCGGTTTTATAAGGATTAAAGAAATGACTGATCGCCAGCCCCTTAGACATCGGTAACTGAGAGATCTTATTCTGCAGAATCAGCCACTCTTCCGGAGTCAGTATATACACGCACCCTTCTAAGCCCTGAGTCAACACCAGGTCACTGCCAGTCTGCTCTTTCATTTTCTTCGGCAGAATCACTCTGCCCTTTTCGTCCACAAACAGTTCGAAATAGCCGGTTAAGTATGCCATGTATACACCTCCTCTCGCAATTTTTCTCCACTTAGACACCATTTGGCACCCACTTGGATGCCACTTCATTTAAATTATAGCAAAAAAATCAAAAAAATCAATAGTTTTTTGATAAAAATATAAAAAAATCCCACCGATCAAAATCGGTGGGATTTTTTGAAATTTTACAAGAAAACATTCATATTTATATAGAAAAAATCTTTGAAAACGATGCATTGATTTATTAAATATCAAAGACATAGCCGCCATCTTTCAGTGCATCAATCATTGCCTGGCGATCCGCCTCCGTTTTATCGGCATGATATACTTCAAAAACCGGGACTTCTTTCATCAGTTGCTCATTCTTTTCTTTAAATTCCTCAAAGGTACAGATGATTTTTGCGGGGTTTCCTGCCACAACAACATTGGCCGGAACATCTTTTGTCACAACCGCGCCCGCTCCAACAATCGAGTTTTCGCCAATGCGCACATTTGGCATGATGATTGCATCTGTTCCGATAAATACATTGTTTTCCACAATGATTTTTCCGCACTTACTATGCCCTACCACCTTTTCGGTAGAACCGTCATGCGTCAATAGCCGCGCATGGCTGATGGTTACATTATCACCGATCTCAATAAGAAACGGATGCCCTCCATCGAGATTATTCGTGTGAATATGGCAGTTTTCGCCAATCTTCACGCCCATTGCACGCCATTCCTCAATCGACAAATGACCGCCCGCCAATTTTCTTCGAACTATTTTAATGATCTTTCGAATAGATTGAAACATAGTAATCTCCTCATAAAACATTTCTTTATAAGGATAGTCTATCATAAAGTTTCGGCAAATGCAAGAAGAAGGCATCTACAGACAGGTGCCTTCTTCTTGGAATACTGTAGATTCCATGGTCAAGAGAGCCACTAAAGCAGCGGCAGGGGACAATTGTGGAAGTTCTTAGAGATGAGAAAGCGAGCGGCAGAGTGGATACTCTGCGCCCCTTGATTTTTCGAGCCGCTGGTCGGCGGCTTTTCAAAAAATCGGCGGTGCTCGAGACACGCCTGTCCGCCCGTTATCAATGGGCGGCAGGCTCAACGAACGATTTTCCCTAAAGGAAAAATCATTCGAAGCCGCAGGCTTCGATCAAATAAAAACAGCACCCGATTGGGTGCTGTTTTTATTTGGTGGGAGAGTGTGGATTCGAACCACTGAAGCGAGACGCAACAGATTTACAGTCTGCCCCCTTTGGCCACTCGGGAACTCTCCCAGATGGAGCTGGCGAACGGAGTCGAACCATCAACCTGCTGATTACAAGTCAGCTGCTCTGCCATTGAGCCACGCCAGCACATTGACGCTGCCGAAGTTGATAATAGCGACTCGCGTCGTTACTTTGAATAGTATACTCACTTCGGCAGCTTTTGTCAATGGTTATTTTAAAAAAAATTAAGAATTTTTTTCGGCCAACGCCAAAGCGTCGTCGATATGGGCGCAGAAATGCTCGGCGCCCACCGCCTCATAGAAGCCCGCTTTCTTCATGACCGCCAAAGGCTGTTCGTTTACATGGGAGAACACCAGCATCACCTTTTTCTTTTGGCATTTCTTATGAAGCTCCTCCAGAGCATTCATGGCGGTAGCGTCCAGGGCGTTGACCTCCCGCATCCGCAGGATCAGGCAACGGGTATATTCCTTAAAGGTAACATCCAAGATCTTATCGGCGGCGCCGAAGAACAGGGGGCCGGTAATCTCATAGACCCGCACCGAGCGGGGCACCTGACGCAGATCGATGCTATCGGGATCCTCCTCGGCATACTTCCAGCTATCCACATGGGTCTCCTCGCTCATCCGCTTCATAAAGAGGAAGACTGCCAGAATGAGACCCACCACAATGGCCACTACCAGATCAAAGAGAACGGTCAATACAAAGGTGGTCACCAGCACGATGATATCGCTCTTGGGAGCGGTTTTCACGGTACGGACAAATCTTCTCCACTCGCTCATATTATAGGCCACCACAAAGAGGATGGCGGCGATGGCTGGCATAGGGATCAGCGCCGCATAGGGCATCAAAAACAGCAGCACCAACAGCAGCACCACTGAATGGACCATTCCCGCAACGGGGGTTCTGCCGCCGTTTTTCACATTGGCGGCGGTACGGGCGATGGCGCCGGTGGCGGGGATACCGCCGAAGAGCACCGAGGCGATATTGGCAACGCCCTGGCCCACCAGCTCCGCATTGGAATTATGCTTGGAATTGACCATACTATCGGCCACCACGCAGGAGAGCAACGATTCAATGGCCGCCAGAACCGCAATGGTAAAGGCATCGGGGAGCACCGCCGCCACCTTGGCAAAGCTGAGATCCATCCCTGCAAAGGAGAGCTTGGGCAGACCCGAGGGGATGGTATAAAGATCGCCGATGGTAAAGACATGGGCATCCAGACCGGGGATGAACTTCACCATCAAAGCGCCTACCACCACTGCAATTAAAGAGGGCGGCACCCGCTTTTCCAGCTTGGGATAGACGATCAGAATGGCCAAGCAGACCGCACCCACCAGCAAAGCCTGCCAGCTGAAGGTGCCTATGGCCTCGATATTGGCCTCGATCTTCTCCAGAGTCTCCACCGGCTTGACGCCCGCCGCATATGTAAGCCCCAGAAAATCCTTGATCTGACCGATCAGGATGGTAACGGCGATACCGGCGGTAAAGCCGGTGGTAATGGTATAGGGAATAAACTTAATGAGGGCGCCGAACTTAAAAACGCCCATCAGGATCAGCATCATACCGGCCAGCACGGTGGCAATAAACAGACCGTCCATTCCGTTGGCGGCCACCACTCCTGCCACAATGGTGGCAAAGGCGGCGGGAGGGCCTGCGATCTGCACGCGACTTCCGCCCAAAAGGGATACGCAGAACCCAGCGGCAATGGCGGTATAAACACCGCAGGCAGGCTCCACCCCCGAGGCCAGCGCCAAAGCAATAGACAGCGGCAGGGCAATGATGGCCACAATGATACCCGCGATGAGATCCTTAAAGAATTGATCCTTATGATAGGTTTTCATCACCGAAAAAAACTTCGGCTTCAAATAAAAATGCTTCAATGCTTTCACTCCTTTTAAAATGCGTATATA
>JAZNGR010000156.1:0-3465 GCA_045576575.1 Eubacteriales bacterium | reverse complement strand
TGACTCTTTCGGCAGATCCCACCTATTTTGACGCTCCCGCCACCTTTCAGTTTAAAGAGGCGGGGCTTCATGCCATTCCTCTGCTCTGCATAAAAGCAGGAAAGGACCTGCCCTTCACCCTCACCTTTGAGGGAGGAAGCCTGCAAGGAACCATCGGCACAATTCTCTACGGAGAAGACGACCATGTTCGCGTCGGTACCGGCGATATGATCTATATCGACCAAAGCCCCAAGGAGATGGAAGAATACCTCAGTTGGTATTTTTCCTCCGGCATCGGCAATTTGATCACCATCCGCCCCACCTACCGTTGGTCGGGGGTTCAGGTAATCAACCCGGAGGTCTGGAAAGTCTTTACCCGCCTGATGGACGAAACCAACACCGACTATGTGCTGATGCTGGATGGACGGGAAGCCCAAGGTCTTGGCTGTAATCCCGATGAACAACAGATGGCAGGCGCCCACTACCAAGGCGCTCAGTCCCATGAGGTAGACGGCGCTCTTTGCTATTGGGGTGCCAACCAGATCGACAATAATCTGGCCACCCTGCAGATCCATAATCTCTGGATGCGGATCAGCGAGGAGGATCCCGCTCATGTATTCAGCCGCTGGACCTCCGCCCATCTTCTGATGACCGATGGCCAGAAACTTTACCGCCATCGCAATCCCAACCGCCCGCGAGATATGAAAGACGGCGCCGAATATATCATCGAGCGCCTCTCTTCCCAGCGGTTGCGGGAGACCCGCCATACCGGCCCTTCGGCCCTCTTTAAGTATTTCATTCAGGCGGGCTATTCCTGGGTGGGCGCCGAGACCATGTATGCCTCCATGGAGCCCATCCTCTCCTTCCTGCGGGGTACCAAAAAGGGCTATCAACTGCCCGCTGTCGGCGTGCACCACGCGTTGCAATGGTGCATTGACCGCCATCAGCAGGAGGCGGTCCTCCGCCGCTATCGGCTGGCGCTCTATGCCGCCTATCTTTTAGGCATCGAGGATATCAATACCGAAGAAGGCCTTTGGCGGATCGAGCGGTATTATGCCCATTACCATCGCTTCTCCGATTGCTTGAAGGGGCTTCTTCGGGAGCATCAGGATTTCTACCGCTATCTGGCTTCCCATACCCGTAAAGGCTCCTTCTATACCCCCATGGCCTTTCTCCACGGGCGTTACGACGGCTTTACCCAATCCAGCGCCCGTTGCCTCACCTGGGGCTGGCGGGAGCAAAACGGAATGCCCTCGGGCTTCTTCCCCGAGGCAGAGAAGAGTTGGCAGCTCTTTAAGGTCTTTTATCCCGCCTGCCACCCCACCGGCTTTATCCCCACCACCTTCAACGGAGATGAGGACTTTGGTTGCTATTCCGGCACCCCCTTGGGGCAGGTGGATACCGTTCCGGTAGAATGTGCCCATCAGCTGGGCGGCTACCGCACCGCGGCGTTTATCGGCTATAACTGCGCCGAGGAGCAGGATCTTCGTGCTTTGGCAAACTTTGTGGAAAAGGGCGGTCGGCTGCTGCTGACCCGCGCGCACCTGAGCCATACCACCAAGCTTTCCGATCTTCGTGCAGGCAACTTTGCCTTTAAGGCAATGCCCCTCTCCTTTACCGAGGGCGAGCCCCAATGGGTAGAGACCACCTATCAGGGCGTTCCCCTTACCCTTTGCAAAAATATTCAAACCGAGGGTCTGCTCTCTGCCATTCCTGCAGACGACGGCACACCCCTCCTTTGCCGCTACCACCTTGGTGACGGCGAGGTGCTGCTCTTCAACACCCCCGTTTATCCCGCCCATGAAGCGATCCGCACCCTCTATGAAGAAACCTTGCGTGCCTGCGCAGAAGAGGAGGCGGCGAAAGAGCCGTTTTGGGCAAAATGCGGCAGCGATGTGGAATTCTCCGTCTATGTGGCAGAGGATGGTTCTCGCTCCCTCTACCTGCTGGCGGTGGATCTGCATCACGATCCCACTGCTCTAAGAAATGCCACTCTGTTGGCAGATGGTTATTCCTATCCCGTTCAGCTGCCCTTCGGCGTGATGATCAAGTGTCTCTGGCAGGCAGGCGCGGTGCTCTATCCCCATAGCGAAAATGCCGAGGTTTTAGAGATTCGCGAAAACTCCGCCTTGGTTCAGGGCATCGGCACCGCCACCTTTACCCTCTGCCGCGGCGGAAAAACCAAGGAGATCACGGTAGACTTTACTCAACCCGTAATGAAAATTTCTTTATAATCATTAAACAAGAGGTATATTATCATGAAAAAATTACTTTCTGTATCTATCATCCTCCTGCTTTTACTGACCGCCTGCACCCCCAAAGAGGAAACCGCAAGCGGTACTGCTACCGACAGCGACCTGAATGTACTGACCGATAGCGACCTAAATCTCAAGGGCGAAGCCGAGATCGGCGCAGCGGGATCTGAGGGTCCCATCTATAAGTACCCCGATGCGATTGAGGAAGCGCCCCCTGAGTATTATGAAGATACCAAAAACGAGCAACCGACCACCCCTGATGAATCGGTTTCTTCAGATGGTCAACCCTCCGCCCCCGATTCCAATAGTTCCTCTTCCGAGGGCGCTACCGAACCGGGCTTTGAGGGAGAATCTTCCGCCCCCTATGATCCCAACACCCCCGAGATGGAGATCATCGAAAGCGACTCCGATCTAAAAACCTTTTAAATGAAAAGGGGCTGTAAAAAAATCATTGATTTTTTTACAGCCCCTTTTTTATTCTTTTGGTAGGATCATTTCTATTCCCTTTTGCAACGTTTCCTCCGTTAAGGCTCCGCTCCAACCTGTTACAAGGGTACCCTCCGAATCAATGAAATAGGTTACCGGTACCGCCCGCACCCCATAGGCAATAGCCGCCTCCATGGAGGTATCCAGATAAACAGGAAAGGTATAGCCCTGCTTTTCCATGAAAGAGAGGGCAGAGTTTTGGGTCTCCTGATATCCATCGGTCAGGTTGACCATTAAAAATTGTATTTCCTCGCCCCGCTCAACATAAGCTTTTTCAAAGGCGGGCATCTCACCGCGGCAGGGTCCGCACCAGCTGGCCCAGAAATTCAAGACCACCGGCTTACCCCGCAGGGAGGAGAGGGAAACCGCCTTTCCCTCGCGGTCGTAGACGGTAAAGTCCGGCGCAAGGTTTTTCTCTTGGGTGGGCTGTTCCGTTTCGCTTTGAAAGGGATCGCCCTGCCCGATCTTATCGCCGAATTTACCATAGAGCAGGGAAGCCCCCACCAGCAACACCACCAGCGCCGCCGCCAGCAGAATGATTTTTAAATTTTTGCTCATAACAACACCCCCAAAAGTCCCGTTGCCATCAGCAGGCCGATGAGGATCAGTAAAATGCCGCTGATGAAATTGATGATGCGATAATGTTTTTTAATGAAATCAAAGGCGCCCTTCAACTGCTCGATCAAGAGGGCGCTGAGGAGAAAGGGCAAAGTCGGAGGCCAAGCGGTCTTAGGAAGACAAATAA
>JAZNGR010000155.1:0-6770 GCA_045576575.1 Eubacteriales bacterium | reverse complement strand
ATATTTCCCTTCCTTTTTATAGTTTTGAGGCAGAGTCTTTTTGAAAAGGTCTTTGTTTTTTCTTGCCCTTTGCGGTTCGGACTATTTTTACAGCCCCTTTCTTATTGATTCAGAAATTCTTCCAATTTCTTCTTGGAGCCGGCACCCACCATTTTGTTGATGATCACGCCATCCTTCATCAGAATCAGAGTAGGAATGCTCATAACGCCGAATTGCTGGGCCAGCGCCTGCTCCTGATCCACATCGATCTTGCAGATCTTTTTATCGGGATATTCCTCGGCCAGCTGATCCAGAATGGGAGCGACCATTTTGCAGGGGCCGCACCAGGTGGCAAAAAAGTCCAAAAGAACAGTTCCCTCCTGGGTAACCGCTTCAAAATCGGTTGTTGTTAAATGAATAACTGCCATTGTTATTACCTCCTTATATTTTTAAGTTTATCATATTTTTTCAAGAAAAACAATAAAAATCGACCTTTCAGAAGGAAAGGTCGATTTTCTTTTGCAATTTGTTGATGGTTTCCTGATCGCAATCGGGGGTCTCTTCCAGCGGGAAGGGGAGCCCTAATCGGCGGTATTTGGTTTTGCAAAGGGTGCGGAAGGGCAGAAGCTCGATCCGCTGAATATTGGTAAACGGTCGGGCGATGGAAAGGAGCGCCTCGGTATCCTCATCGGTCAGCCCCGGAACTACCACATGGCGGATCCATAAGGGAACCCCCATTTCCTCCGCCTTGCGGCAAAACCGCAAGACCCGCTCCAAAGAGCCTTTGCAATGCTTTTGGTATAATTCCTCGGTGGTAAATTTGATATCCACCAGGGCAAGATCGGTATAGCGAAGGATCTGCTCCCAATAGGGCTCCCCTGCAGAGGCAGAAGTATCAAGGGCGGTGTTCAGCCCCGCCTCTTTGGCCTTTTTTAAGAGTTCTATAGTGAATTCCGCCTGCAAAAGAGGCTCGCCCCCGCTGAGGGTGATGCCACCTTTTTCACCGAAATAGGGGCGGTAGGGGAGTACCTTGGCGATGATCTCCTCGGCGGTATATTCTTCGCCGCCCTCGGATTCCCAGGTATCGGGGTTATGGCAATAAGCACAGCGCAGGGGGCAGCCTTGCAGAAAGACTGCCGAGCGCACACCCGGTCCGTCGGCGCATGCCATGGATTCAAAGGAATGGATCCGTCCCTTCATCAGAGCGCCTCATGGAAGGTACGGGCAATTACCTCATCCTGCTGCGCGGGAGAGAGTTTATGGAAATTTACCGCATAGCCCGAAACTCGAATGGTCAGATTGGGGTATTTCTCAGGATGTGCTTTGGCATCCAAAAGGGTCTCCCGTTTTAAGATGTTTACATTAATATGTTGCGCCTTCTGGGTGAAATAGCCATCCAAAATAGAAGAAAGGTTCTCCTGCCGCTCGGCGAGAGTATTGCCAAGCGCCGAGGGAATGACCGAGAACGTATTGGAGATACCGTCCTTACAATAATCATAAGAGATCTTTGCTACGGAGTTGAGGGAAGCAAGGGCACCGTTTTTTTCTCTGCCGTGCATAGGATTGGCACCGGGGGCAAAAGGCTCGCCCGCCTTGCGCCCAGCAGGGGTGGCGCCGGTCTTTTTACCGTATACCACATTGGAGGTGATGGTCAGGATGGAAAGGGTATGCTCCGCGTTGCGATAAGTGGGGTTCTTTTTCAATTCCAAGAAGAACTTTTTTACCTGCTCTTGGGCGATGGCATCGACCCGATCATCGTTGTTGCCATAGGTGGGGAAGTCTCCCTCGATGGTAAAATCGGTGATCAGCCCACGCTCATCGCGCAATGGGTGTACCTTGGCATATTTGATGGCGGAAAGGGAATCAGCAACCACCGAAAGCCCCGCTGCACCGAATGCCATATAGCGGTGCACATCGGTGTCGTGCAAGGCCATTTGAGTTTTCTCGTAAGCATATTTATCGTGCATATAATGGATCATATTCATGGCGCTTACATAAGTTTTTGCCAGCCAAGGACGGTAAAGATCCAAAAGTTCCATGACCCGATCATAATCCAAAAGGTCTCCTTCGTATGCCGGATGAGCAGGCGCTACCTGATCGCCGGTCTTCTCATCCCGCCCGCCGTTCAAACTGTAAAGCAGCAACTTTGCCAAGTTGGCGCGGGCACCGAAAAATTGCATATCCTTGCCCACCCGCATGGCGGAAACGCAGCAGGCAATGGCATAGTCATCTCCATAGCAGGGGCGCATCAGATCATCGTTTTCATATTGAATGGCGCAGGTCTCCTCCGAAACCTTCGCGCAATAAAGTTTGAAGGCTTTGGGCAGATCGCGGGACCAAAGAACGGTGAGGTTGGGCTCTGCTGAGGGTTTGAGATTATAGAGGGTATGCAGAAAACGGAAGGTGTTCTTGGTGACCAGTGTTCGTCCGTCTTCGCCCATACCGCCCAGCGCTTCGGTGATCCACATAGGATCGCCTGCGAAGAGTTCGTTATATTCAGGAGTACGCAGATGGCGGGCGCACCGCAGTTTCAATACAAAATCGTCGATCAGTTCCTGCGCCTCTTCTTCAGTGAGGGTGCCTGCCGCCAGATCGCGGCTGATATAAATGTCCAAAAAGGTTGCGGTTCGTCCCAAACTCATGGCGGCGCCGTTTTGCTCTTTGTTGGCGGCGAGATAGCCGAAATACAGCCATTGAACAGCCTCTTTTGCATTTTCGGCAGGGCGGGAAATATCATAACCGTAGAGTTCTGCCATTTCTTTCAGCTTGCCCAAAAAGGCGATTTGTTGATAAAGTTCTTCCAAGCGGCGGATGGTATCGGCATCAAAGGCAAAATGGGAAAGTTCCTCTTTGTCTTTCTGCTTCTCCTCCATCAGCTTATCAATGCCGTAGAGGGCGATGCGACGGTAATCTCCGATGATGCGGCCACGGCCATAGGCATCGGGAAGACCGGTGATGATGCCGTTGTGCCGCGCAGCGCGGATGTCTTTGTTGTAAACACGGAAAACACCGTCATTATGGGTGGTGCGGAATTGAAATTCATCCTCCACCTTCTGAGAAAGGGTATAGCCATAGGCCTTGCAGGCCTTGCGGGTCATATTGATGCCGCCGAAGGGGTTGATGCCACGCTTTAAGGGCGCATCGGTCTGGAGACCCACGATCAGTTCCAAGTCTTTATTGATATACCCGGCCGCATAGGTGGTGAGGGAACTGACGGTCTCGGTATCAATGTCCAATACCCCGCCCTTTTTCTGCTCTTCGGCAAAAAGCGCTTCTACCTGGCCAAGCAAAGCGTTGGTGCGGTCTGTTGCGGGGGCAAGAAAGGACTCATCTCCCTCATAAGGAGTATAGTTGGTCTGAATGAAATCCCGAACATTGATCTCATCCTGCCATTTTCCTGTTTTAAAACCATTCCATGCGTTCATCATGATCCTCCTATGCAATAAAAAAAGGACAGCATACACTGTAAGAAGCGTATCCTGCCCAGACGGTCGGCTGTTATAACCTAAGATCCCACTGTGTGAACTCACGCAAATCCGTCAGAGATCCGAGGCTTCTTATTGACAATTAAAGAATATCATTTTTTTCATAGAAAGTCAAGAAAGGAATTGAACAAAAAACAGTTGTCTGCTATAATAAAATTATGAAAATTGACGGGGAGGAAACCGCCATGGAGAAAAAATATGTGATCGCATTGGATCAGGGAACCACCAGTTCCAGGTGCATCCTATTTGATCGGGATCTGAATATTCTTTCAGTTGCCCAAAAGGAATTTCAGATCTTTTATCCGTTTCCCGGTTGGGTGGAGCAGCGTCCTTTGGATATCTGGGTCTCTCAATACGGTGTATTGACCGAAGCAGTTTTATCAGCAGGGATTGATCCGCGGGAAATTGCCGCCATTGGCATTACCAACCAGCGGGAAACGACGATTGTTTGGGATAAGGCCACCGGTGAGCCGGTCTGCAACGCGATTGTTTGGCAATGCCGACGCACCGCGGAGATCTGTAAAGAATTAGAAGAAACCGAGGGCGATTATATCCGTGCTCATACCGGTCTTTTGGCAGACCCCTATTTTTCTGCCACCAAGCTTCATTGGATTTTAGAAAATGTGGAAGGTGCTCGTGAGCGGGCGGAGCGGGGAGAATTGTTGTTCGGTACCGTAGATACCTATTTAATTTGGAAGTTGACCGGCGGCAAGGTGCATGCTACCGATTATACCAATGCTTCCCGTACCATGCTTTATGATATTCATCAGCGTTGCTGGGATCCCCATCTTTTAGAGGTGTTGAAGATCCCCACCTGTATGTTGCCGGAAGTGCGTCCCTCCTCGGGGGATTTCGGTAAGGCGGATCTTTTGGGGGTAGAAGTACCCATCACCGGTGTGGCAGGGGATCAGCAAGCGGCGCTCTTCGGGCAATGCGGCTTTTCGGCAGGGAGCCTGAAATCCACCTACGGTACCGGATGTTTTGCCTTAATGAATATGGGGAAAACCCCGCCCGATGCCAAGGAAAGCGGTCTGCTGGTCACTTTGGGTGCGGGAAAAGAACCCTGCTATTGCTTAGAAGGAAGTGTGTTCATTGGCGGTGCAGTGGTGCAATGGCTGCGGGATGAATTGAAGTTGATCAATGAATCCGCCGATAGTGCATATTTTGCTGCAAAAGTTTCCGATAGCGGCGGAGTGATCGTTGTTCCCGCCTTTACAGGTCTCGGCGCTCCTTATTGGGATAGTGAAGCCCGCGGCGCTGTTTTCGGTATGACCCGCGGTACCAATCGCAATCATCTCATTCGCGCTTGTTTGGAGTCCATCGCCTATCAAACTGCCGATGTGCTGAAAGCCATGGAAGATTCTTTGGGTCAACCCATCGAGCAATTGCGGGTGGATGGCGGGGCTACCGCCAATCCTATTTTGATGCAATTTCAAGCAGATTTGTTGCAGGCAGAGGTTCTGCGCCCCATGATCAGTGAGACCACCGCCTTAGGCGCCGCCTTTTTGGCGGGGCTTGCGGTAAACTTCTGGAGTGGGGAAGAAGAACTGCGAGAAAAGAATATAATTGGTAATCGCTATCTCCCTTCTTGCGATGGAGAAACCGCGAAAACCCGCATGGCGCAATGGAAAACGGCCGTTGCTGCCGCGCGGATGTTCAAATAATCAAAACGCCGTAAAGGTTTTGTCCTTTACGGCGTTTCTTTGATGATTTTATTTAAATCATTGAGTACCCGCTTCTTATCCCCGCTCCATAGAGGGGCGATGAGCAGGGCTTTGGGTCCGTCACCGGTAAACCGGTGAATCACTGTACCCGGTTTTAAGGCTTTGAGGGCGGCGATCAGAAGATCGGCATATTCTTCAAAGGAAAGGGTACGGATCTTGCCCTCTTGATAGAGTTTTTCATAGGGGGTCCCTTTCAAAATGTGCAAAAGGTGTAGTTTTACACCGTCCACACCTGCCTCATTGACGGTTTTCACCGTCTCTAATAAGTCTTTTTTGCTCTCGCCCGGTAAGCCGATCATGATATGGGCAACCACATGGATGTTGGGATATTGCTTTAGGTCTCTCACCGCCTCTATAAAACGGGAAGTAGGGTATCCTCTGCCGAAGTTTTGAGCGGTTTGGTCGTTGGCAGTCTGCAAGCCCAATTCAATATAGAGGGGTTTTCTTTGGGAAAGTTCTCCCAAAAAAGTAACCGTTTCAGCGGGCAGACAATCGGGGCGGGTGCCGATGGCAAGGGCGGCGATATCCTCCCGCTCCGTGACGGGCAGATAAATCCGTTTCAGATCGGGTAGAGGAGCATAGGTATTGGTATAACTTTGAAAATAGGCGATATACCGATTACCCTTAAATTTCTCTGCCACCTGACGTTTGGCATCTTCGATCTGCTCTGCGCTGAAATATCCGCTTCCGCCGGCGCAAAAAGCGCAGCCGCCCTCTTGACGGCTTTGACGGTTTGGGCAAGAAAATCCCCCGTCCAAAGAGAGTTTATAAAGCTTTTCCCCGAAGGTGTCCAAGCAATGTTGATGAAAAGTATAAAGTTCCATACCCTCATTATATTTTTTAAATGGAAAAACTTCAAGATAAAAGTTCCATTTTCCTTGATTTTATGGTAAAATGTTGTTTGAGGTGTTATTATGTCAAAAATTCGATGCTGTGTTCCTTGCCTCTTTGGCTTGGAGTCTATCGCAGCAAATGAACTGAAAATGATCGGTGCCGAGGAGATCCAAGCCGAAAACGGCAGAGTTTTTTTCTCCGGCACTGTCCAAACAGTGATGGATGCTAATTTATGGCTTCGCAGCGGTCAGCGGGTAGAGATCGTATTGGGGCAGTTTCCTGCCCGCAGTTTTGAGGAACTCTTTGAGGGTGTGTGCAAACTGCCTTGGGAAGATTGGATTCCCATGGACGGGCGATTCCCGGTAAAGGGGCACGCCTTAAACTCGAAACTCCATAGTGTTCCCGATTGCCAATCCATTGTAAAAAAAGCCATTGTCCGTCGGCTGGAGGGGGCCTATCATCGGGCGGTCTTTCCCGAAACCGGTGCCCTTTATAGTGTTCGCTTTTCCATCTTTAAGGATCAGGCGGTGCTGATGCTGGATACCTCGGGCAATGCCCTCCATAAGAGAGGCTACCGCCCCGGCACCCAGCCCGCTCCCATTCGGGAGACCCTGGGTGCCGCCTTGGTATCCATCGCCCGCCCCTATCCCGATACGGTGCTTTATGATCCCTTCTGCGGAAGCGGTACCCTCTTGATTGAGAAGTCGGATCGTAGCCATGTCGTTCTGTGAGCCAAGGAGTGGACTGC
>JAZNGR010000154.1:0-1515 GCA_045576575.1 Eubacteriales bacterium | reverse complement strand
ATTTTGCCTCTTGCTGTCTCACAGATCTGCAGCTTGCCCTAAAGGACGCCTGTGACGAGGAGTATTTTACCATTCTCTTGCGCCGCAGTATGATGCGGATTGCCTGTCGTGTAGCGCAGCGTCAGAAATGCGGAGCACTGGTGACGGGAGAGAGTCTGGGTCAGGTGGCAAGTCAGACCATGGATGCGCTTGCCTGTACCGATGCGGTGGCCACAAAGCCTGTGTTCCGTCCCCTCATTGGAATGGATAAGGAGGAGATCGTGCGCATCAGCCGTGCCATTGACTGCTTTGAGACCTCCATTTTGCCTTACGAGGATTGCTGTACCGTATTCACCCCCCGCCATCCCAAGCTTTGTCCCACCCTTTCTGAGATCGAGGAACAGGAAAAGAGGCTTGATCTTGCGGCCTTGGAAGAGGAAGCCTACCGCAATTTGGAATTTGTGCGAATCGACCGATAGGAGAGAATATGAAAAAGAGAAATTTGGGAGTGACCCTCCTGCAATGCGCCCTCTACACCCTTTTGTTTTTCGTCTGCCAGGTGGCCGCCTCCTTTATTGGACAGGCGGTGATCACGGCGGGGGTTTTGAGCCGAGGGGTGTCTCTGTCCGAATCCTTGCCCTTGGTGGAGCAGGGCTACAATCACGTTTTTTATGAAATTCTCATTTTATCTGCTCTGTTTTTCCTGGGTGCTGTGCTCATGATCAAAAGAGGAAGGATCCTTTCCGATCTGTCTGCCACCACACCCCGTGCCGCCGATGGCTTTGCCGGGCTCTTTTTGGGGCTTGGAGCTTATTTTGTGACCACCCTTGTTCTGCCTGTGATCCTGAACCTTTTGCCCTCGGTGATGCAGTCGCAGGAGGAGTATATGGAGACCTTTGAGGCCATCAATTCCGCCTCTCCCGCCCTTTGGGCCGATATGGTCTACGCCTGCGTGATGGCGCCCCTGGTGGAAGAGATCCTCTGCCGTGGTATCATTCAGAACAAATTGAAGCAGCACATGCCCCCCTTCTTTGCCATTTTGATTGCGGCCCTGGTCTTTGCCCTCAATCACGGCAATTCCTACCAGATCGCCTTTTCTCTGCCACTGGGTCTTTTGCTTGGCTATGTGGCACACCAAAGCGGCTCCCTGTGGCCCTCGGTGCTGCTCCACGCAGGCTTTAATTTCGGTAACTATCTGGTTCGCTGCGGGGCTCTCTTTGGCTACGGGGAGGATTCCGAGGCCTTTGCCCTGTTTGCCCTGGCGGGTATCGGCTTCTGTGCCCTGAGCCTTCTGCTTGGCCTTTTGTGCTGGGCAATGGGACGGGATCGGAGAAGTGCCCTCGCTCTCTTTGAGCGCCGTGCCACCCCTGACCCCGATTTTCACTCCGTTACCGTGACTACCGCTCCCAACCCCTATGGAGAACCTGTTAGAAATGAGGATATGACAATGGCTGCACCCGAGTATTTGATCGTGGGTCTTGGCAACCCCGGCGAAAAGTATTCCGCCAACCGCCACAACTGCGGCTTTATGGCGCT
>JAZNGR010000153.1:0-4017 GCA_045576575.1 Eubacteriales bacterium | reverse complement strand
ACAGAACGACATGGCTACGATCCGACTTGGATCAAGGGCATACCGGTAATGCGGCGAAAGCGGGCCAGGGATTCATTGTCTTTATGAAATAATACCTGATCGGGCGTATTGAACTGAATGCCCATCTCGGGCAGTTCGCGCTCCACCAGCCGCACCAGCTCCAAAGCCTCTTTGGGAAGGGTCAGATTCCAAAGATATTGCTCCTTTTCGGGGTCATAAATGGCGCCGCCGTTCATGCAGCCAAAGGGGGCATTGGGCTTGATGATCTCGCAGATGGCCTTGGAGGTTTTGGGAACTCTCCCCGTAATGAAGGTAAAGAGCCCGCCCTCGGCTTTGAAATATTCAATGGCATCTAAGTTTTCTTTGGATACCTGCTTATCGTCGGAGTAAAGGGTTCCGTCCAGATCGGTGCAAAAGAGAAGGCCTTCGAATTTTTTCATGCCCGCGCCTCCTTATTCTTCCAAATGCCGAGAATGGCCGAGATCAATACCGCGCATTCAAAAATAATGCCGCCGGTGGAGAAGACGCAGATGTTGTAGAATAAGCAAAGGGGCGATTTGATGAGGGTCAGCTTGCGAACGGTTTGAGGGTTGGAAAGGGCAAGACCGACAGAATTGACCAAAAGCCCCGCCATAATGAAGGCGGAATACCAATTATCCCAGGTCAGAATGCTGGTAAGAGCAACCAACAGAGTGAAGAAGACGGGGATGAATAAGCCCTTGCCGCCCTTCTTGTTGCGGATGTAATAGCATAAGCATTTAACGGCCGCTACCAGGTTCAGCGCCATGGCAGTCATAGCACCGATCATCAGATAATGCGCAGAAAAGATCAGCGCGGTGATCAGCTGAAAGAATAAGATCCCCTTGGCTGTTTTCTGCTGAAAGGAGATAAAGCCGGTAATAACCGCCAGAATGCTTAATCCCTGCCCAATGATAAATCCGATCTCGCCAAACATTGTAATTCCCCTTTTAAAAAGTCATTTCTTGCAGTATAGCATAGATTTCGGGAAAATTCAACCAAAAAGCCGATGCCCGAAGGGCATCGGCTTTTTGGTTATTCAGGCTTTTTGTCGAAGTCAAGGGTCAATTCATAATCCCCAAGCTTCTTTACCTTAAAGCCGTTGTTTTTGAATTCCTCATAGTCGAAGGCCTCCAATTCATCAATGGCCAGCTTGTGAAATTCATAAAAATTATGCCACCATTCCCAGCCGGAGCCCAGCTCATTGGAAAGATAGGCATCGGCAATATCGCAAGCGGTCTGGGGCGCCACATAGAAAGCGCCCATGGCCAATACATTTACCCCGTTGCCGGTAATGGCCCGCAAGGCCGCAGGCAGACTTTCCACCACCCCTGCATGAACATGGGGGCATTTGCTGGCGGCAATATGGATGCCCATGCCGGTTCCGCAGAAGAGCAGGGCGCGTTCATAATTTCCTTCGGAGATCTCGGCGCCCACCCGCAGACCTACCCGATGAAACATCAGGTCGGTGTCATTGGGATCGCTGTCTTTTTTTACGCCCAGATCCAGAATATTCCAGCCCTTTTTGGTCAGATGCTCCACAACGACCTCCTTCAGCGGAAATCCTGCAAAATCGGCGCCGACGACTAAATATTTATCTTTTACACATTTCATAATCAAAAGTCCTTTCTGTTATTCTTCCAGAATTCCTTCGGCGGGAGTAAGCCCCCAAAGGGTTGCCAATTCCCGAATGATCTGATCGGGGATTACATTGACGGTATGCCCTAAAGCAAGCATATAGATCTGGGCGGTCTTTTCCACCGTTTCAATAAGCCCGAAGGCTTCATCCATGGTTTTTCCCGCGCCGTAGATGCCGTGGTTGGTCCATACCACCAGCCGCGTTTTTTGAATTTTTTCTGCGGTGGCGATGCCGATCTCATTGGTGCCGCAGACCATACAGGGCAGTACCCCGACTCCATCGGGGAATACCACCACCGCCTCGGTATTGGATTGCCAGAGCTTATGGGTAAAATCCTTTTCATCAATGGGGCAAACGGCGTTCATAGCGATGGTATAGGTAGGATGGGTATGCATAATGACCCGATGATCGGGATCCACCTTCAGGCGCGCCATATGGCTCATCATATGAGCGGGAAATTCGGAGGTGAATTTTCCGCCGTCGCTGTAACCCCATAATAACTCTGCAGTGGTGCCGTCCTGGGCGATCCGCACAATGCCGAGGTTATATTCGGGATCCTCCTCAATGTTTTTGAAATACTTTCCGGTGCCGGTAACGATAAAGATCTTGCCGATCAGATCGGCAGCATCAAAGCCGGTGGGGATGGTGCGGATCACACGGTTGAGATCCAGATACTCCCCAACCTCCTTTTCATCCAGCAGATAGCTGATGTTTCCGCCGTTGCGCTCGTCCCAACCGAGACGGTACATATTGGCGGTAGTCTTGCACATTTCTTTGATAAAGGGTGCGTCTAAAATATTCTTCATTTTTTTATACCTCTTGAATGTTGCAGGAGCGGCGGATCATCGCCCGCCCTTCCTCAATGGTGTTGAATTCCTTGGTGCGGAGCATCTGCGCCATCAGATTGCCGAGGGCCGTCCCTTCGGTGGGTCCGATCAGGATCCGCTTGCCGGTTTTTTCCTTGGTCAGTTGATTGAGCAGTTGATTTTTACTTCCGCCGCCGATGATATGCAGGGTGGAATAGCGGTTGCCGGTGATGGACTCCAGGGTTTCGATGGAGCGGGCGTAATCCCGCGCCAGATTATTATAGATCACATAAGCCAGCTCACCCAGCTTCAGTCTTCGTCCAACCGCTTTTTGAATTTCTTCGCTCATATTCTCCGGCGCCAGAAACCGCGGATCATTCACATCGATCTCATCCTCAATGGGGTTTTTCCGCGCCATCTCCGCAAGAGTGGCGAAATCATAGTCCTCGCCCTGCTCCTTGCGTACCTGCTGGATCATCCAAAGCCCCATAATGTTCTTCTGGAAGCGGAAGGTGTGGTGCAGGCCTCCTTCATTGGAAAAGCCTGAGCGGCAGGCGGCGGTATGGGTATGGGCCGTCTTTTGCTCAACCCCCAGCAGGGACCAGGTGCCGCTGGATATATAAGGGGTCTCTCCCTCCAGCGGCGCGGCAAGAACCGCGCTGGCGGTATCGTGGGCGGCGGGGAGTACTACTGTGGCCGAATATCCGACCGCTTTTGCGATCTCTTCGGTAAAGACCCCAACCTCCTCTGTGGGCTGGCCGGGCTCGAGGAACAGCTCTTTTTTATAGCCCAGAGTCCGGATCAGCTCCCAATCCCAGGTATGGGTGGCGGCGTTCACCAAGCCGGTGGTGGTAGCGATGGTATATTCCTGCTTTTTCACGCCGGTCAAGAGAAAATGAAAATAATCGGGGGTCATTAAAAGACTCTCAGCCTTGGCCATTCGTCCGGTTTGCAGATCGTCGTAAAGCTGATAGATGGTGTTAAATGCCGCAAATTGAATGCCTGTTCGCTGATAAAGAGTCTCAAAGGGTACTTTTTGATGCACAAGAGGAACCGTCTTCTCCGTCCGCGCATCCCGATAGCAATAGGCTTCTCCGATAGGCTGATCCTGCTCATCCAGAAGCAGATAATCCACGCCCCAGGTATCAATGCTCACCGAGCAGGGGATCTTTCCGATCTCCTTGGCCTTTTTCAGCCCGTTTAAGATCTCGGTAAATAAGCGATCATGCTGCCATTTTAAATGCTTTTCGCCATGCTCATAAACAGCCTCTGCACCGTTTGCAAAACGGTAGATCTCTTCGGTATAAAGCCTCCCGTTGTCCATCCATCCTAAAATGTGGCGACCGGATGAGGCCCCGATGTCGATTGCAAGATAGTAGTGCATATGCCACCTCCTTGTTCTTAAGCAGAGGGGGAGCATCCGAACCCGATTTTTACGGGCCGATTTTCTCCTCTGCTGTGTTAAAATACTCGCAAATCCGTCGGGATTTGCTGCGTTTTGTGCCGTGCCGATGAAAAAATCGGCACCGTAAAAATTCTGCGACCTGAAACGCG
>JAZNGR010000152.1:0-9153 GCA_045576575.1 Eubacteriales bacterium | reverse complement strand
GGCTCGGTTTGGAGGTAGCAAAGGGCGTTAAAATGAAAGGGAAATATCGAGTTATCGATATTTCCCTTCCTTATTTTGTTTTTAAAGCAGGAACTTTGTGAAAAGGGCGTTGTTTTCTTGCCCTTTGCGGTTCAGACTATTTTTTCAGCCTTCTTATGCAGGAATTTTAATCCATGTATACAAGCAATTATGATCGCTGATATAGGGCTGGATGGAGGTCTCCACACCGACATTTGTATCATGGTTCCAATAGTAACTCAACTTGCGGGAAACGATGATATTATCAATGGCGGAGGTGGGCTCGGCAGAGGAGAAGGTATTGACAGCCGTTTCAAAATCCAAGCCGCCGTTGAGCGCCAAGAAGGAATCATGATCCAGAATATCCACCATCAGCTGCGCCTTATGGTTATAGTCGCCGATCATAATGGCGTAATCATATTGGGCGGCATCGGCCTGCATCTCTTGGATCTGGAGGGGTCGGGCGGTTGCATTGAGGGTAACATGGGCGTTGAATACATGGAGGGTCTTGCCGTTTACCTCAATGGGATAATGGCAATAGGAACGGTTATGGTCGCCCTCGCCCTGCTGAGCAAAGTTTACCCGCTCCACATTCTCAAAATCAATGGGATATTTGCTCATAAAGGCGTTGCCGTATTGACCGACATCCTTGTTGATGTTTTTAGCGAAGTGGTAATAGGGATAGCCGCATTGCTCGGCCAGTTCCTTGATGTGATCCACATAATTGGAGCGCTCGCAGACCTGATCGATCTCCTGGAAGCCCACAATATCGGGGTTCTCCGATTTGATGAATTCAATACATTCATCCAGATTGTTGCTGTAGTTGTTCCACATCTTCAGGTTATAGGTCATCACCTTCAGATAGCCAGCATAATCGGTATCCTCGGCAGGCAGGGGATAGCCGGCATAATCGGTATTCTGCAAAGCGAATACAGCAGGCTTCTCCGGTGCGGGAACCAGTTCAACGGAAGGATCTACCAGATAGCGCAGCAGCATGGTCAGATCGTTGACGGTGACCTCTGCATCGCCGTCCACATCCGCCGACCATACCTGGAAGGTCTGGTTGGGATGGAGGGTTCCCGAAAGGGATTGCAGCAGCAGAGCGGTATCCAGAATGTTGATCCGATTGTCCTCATTCAGATCCCCTGCGGTAACAATTTCGGGGGTCTCATCAAAGAGAACGGTGGTAGACGCAGTCTTTTCGGGGATCAGCGCATTGCCGGTTCTTTCATTGGCGGTGGTCTCCAAAAGGGTCATGGTTGCAGTAGTGGGGGTGTCCTCAGTGGGGTTGATGGTCTCAAACCAAAGGTAGAGGCTCTCAGCATTTAAGGTGCGGTCTGCCGAAAGGGTGATCAGCAGGGTGCCCTCTGCCTCCTCGGTTACGGTAACGGTATAGGGAGAGGAGGCTCTCAGATACCGAAGCAGGGTCGCATCATATTGGACACGCGCCGTAAAGCCGGTCATATTGGTATCGGAGCGGCTGCCCAGCATCAGCTCCACCAAGGCGCCGTCGCCGTTATAGCTTTCCTTGCGGAAGCGCAGGTTCAGGGGGCAAACGGGAAGAGCGGTGCGGCCGGCCTCTTCGGTCCATTGGTTGCCGCAACGGCAGGTAAAGGCAAGATGCTCCTTGGTATAATAATCGCCGGCCACCCGTACCCCATCGGTAAGATCGGCGCAGGTAAAGGTGCCGTTATGGGCGGCTTCGCCGCAGTCGGCGCAGGAAACGGTATGGGTGCCGTTGCCCTTGGTATAGGTGAGGGTATGGACCGCCGCGGTATAGGCGGTATCGGCGGTAAAGGAATTGCTCCAATCAAAGCCGTTCCAGACCTCGGCATCGATCATGGCCTTGGCGGCGGCATCGGCAGTGAGGGTTCCGTTTACAGTACCCAGCCGCATGGTCTTACCGTTGGTGAAGGTGAAGGTTACGGTAACGGGGGCGTTTTCGTTTGCGGGAACAATGGCGCCGTCCTCCACCGTCCAATCCATTTCGGCGGTGGCGTTGAGGGCGGCCAGAGCGCCTTCGGTATTCATCAGGCGGATGTTGCTGACATTTTCGATCTTGCTGTGACCCAACACCTCGTATTTCACCTGCTCATCGGTGATGGCATTGGTCAGATTTACCGTCCAGAAATCGTGGTTATCGGTGAAGAGGGCGGGGATGGGCGCCCAGCTTTGCTGCCCATCGATGGACCGCAGGTTGCCGATGGCAACAATGTTGGCAACATCGGGGCCAACACCGCGGGTCCAGGCAAACTTACCGTTGTTGGTAATAATGGAGGCCTGGGAGTCTTCGGTATTGACGATTCTATTGCCGATCATGGCAATATTGGAAAGGCTGAGGCTGATATCGGGGCGGCGGACATCGGCGATCAGAAGACCGCCGCCGCTATCCTCCTGGTTATTGGAGATGAGGGTGCTGTCGGCCACCACAATGTTGTTCATGGTCAGGCTGCCGGTGGCTTTATCGCCCAGGCGGGCAAAGAAGATACCGGCCATCTCAATCAGATCGGGGGCATTGACGGTACAGCCCTCTACCGAGCAGTTTTCAAAGGTGATGTGGCGGGCCTTATTGTTGCAGCCGCCTGCCATGATAGCAGCACCGTAGCCGGTGCCGATGGCATTGACGGTAGCGTTCTTCACATGGACATTGGAGATGGTGCCGGTGAGATCGGCGCCCAGGGTACCAAAGCCCAGAACAAATCCGCCGTAGGTCGAGAGGGTAACGGTACCGCCCTCGAACTTCAGGTTCTTAAGGCCGCCTGCGCCTGCGGCCGCCATAAAGGCGTGGGTATCGGTATAATTATAAATGGTATGATTCAATCCGTTGAAGGCGGCGGGGAAGGGCTTATCGTGGTTGACGCCGAGGCCCGGGAAGTCAGCGGCGAAATCGCCGTTATAATCGGCAATATCCAGATCGGTCTCCAGGTAAACGGTATCGTCTGCGGTAAAGGACGCATAATTCTTGGCCGCAAAGATCAGCTCGTCCAGGGAGGAGATGGAGAATTGGGTCGCCTCGGTATTGGTGAGCACCTCTTTGACCGAGACCCGATCGGAGGGCTCTTTGTATGCGGTCAGATCCAGAGAGGCGGTGGGGGCCTCGCTCCAATTGATGGAGACTACCGTATCGGCGCTGTTGATCCAGGTTTCGGCATTGATCTTCGCCTTGGTGGCGGCATCGGTGGTCCAAAGGCCGGTAGAGGGATCGGTAGAGATCAAAACAGTTTCTCCCGAGAAATGCAAAATGGCAACATACGGGGTCCGACCGCCGCTTTGAGAAGGTTGGCCGCTCGCTATCGTCCAATCGGGGTCGGCATTTCGGTTATAAAGCGCCACCGCACCGTAATAATCCAAACCTTGGGTGGCCGGGATGGAGGCAGCAACATTATCGGCTGTATTAAGATGGGAAATCTCTGCATCGGAGTAGATGGCATTGCCGGTGGTTAGGGTATAGTCGGTATCTACAAAGAGATAAGAGATCGGTGAACGTTTATCCGGATCGTCGATATTCCCGCCGTAGCAGTTGTTGATGCTGACAATATTGTCGATCGTAAAGGCACGGCTGCCGGCGCGGCGGGTGGAAAGGATACCGGTCTTTACACCGAGGTTGCTGTTTTGCACTGTATTACCGAGGACCAAAATGTTATTGAACTCCACTGGGTTGGGATCGGTTCCGCCGTTGCTGTCGTAGTTGAAAAGGCCAACCAGCAGACCGGCACTGTATTTGGAATAGCCACCCAGGATCATATTATTGGATACGATTGTATCTTTAATGGTCAGTTTATAATTGCCGTAGCATTTATAATGACCGCAGATCAGGGCATTACCGTTGGTAAGAGCAGTGGATTGAATGTTACTATCCATCAGACTGCAGTCTTCGATGGTCAGGGAAGAATGGCGGCCGTTGTTGTTGCCGCAGAAGAAGCCACCGTTGCCGGAAGAGTGGATGGTAGAATAGGAAATATGTACATTTTTGATGGCAACCAAGGGAGAAGTCAGACCCTTAGGCAGCGCGTTAACATCCAGCAGAAGGCTTGCGCCCGAAACGTTTGCCAATTCTGTGCCTACTTCTGCATTATTGAAGATTATATTTCGAATTTCAATGGCGCCTACTTTCTTGAAGAGACCATGGGTATCGGCATAGTTATAAATAGTATGGCCTTGTCCGTCGAAGTCGGCATAAAAGCGGTTGGCATCGGCAGAGCCACCGAAGCCGGGGAAGTCGGCGGCGAAATCACCGCCATATTGGCGGATATCCAGATCGGCGGTGAGATAGAGGGTGTCGCCCTCGGCAAAAACCGCATAGTTTTTTGCCGCCCAGATCAAGTCGTCGATATCGGCGATGGCATAGTCGGTTACTGCATCACCGGCAGTAGCGGTATCCACCGCGGTATAGTTTGCTGATGCGGTCAAGGAGATGCCGGTTAGCATCGAAAGAAGCATCAGCAGGGTCATCAGAGCAGAAATGATCCGTTTCATGATTGGGTCTCCTTTAATTGAAGCCAAAAGGCTAAATTTTTTACCGTCTGCAGAGCCTCTTGGTCTTGCTCTGCGGGGAGGGTATCGGTTTTTCCGCTGAGGATCAGCGGAAAAACTTCAGTTGCATTCAATTGCTTCAGCATCAGCCTCGCTGTGCGCTCAGCGCTCTCGGCGCCGCCGGATCCGCCGCCCACCAAGAGAATGGAGCCCTTTTTGGCAGGGGCTTTATTGGGACGGTAGAAATAAGGCTGCAGGCGGGAGGCGATGCTTAACAGAGGTGGGGTCAGGGTCTCCATCCAGATGGGAGAGGCGATGAGAATATAATCGCATTCTTCTAAGAGGGGGAGTAGTTCTTGCAACTTGTCTTTTTTTACGCAGGAGCCAAGGCTTTTGCAAGCGCGGCAATCCACGCAAGGGGGTATATTTTCTTCAAAGGCGCGGATCTCAAAGATCTCGCCTGAAAGATGCTTTTTCAGTTCTGCCAGCAGGGCAGCGGTGTCGCCGCCCTTGCGGGGAGAACCATTTAAGATGACGGTCTTCATACGCCGTAGAAGATCCAGAGATAGATATACGCAGGAACAATGGCGGCCAAGGTAAAGGGAATACCGATCTTAAAGAAATCGCTGTTCTTAACGGTATAGCCTTCTTTCCGCAGGATACCGATACCGGTGATATTGGCGGAGGCGCCGATGGGGGTGATATTCCCGCCCAGAGTGGCGCCGGACAGCAGACCGAAATACAGGATGGTGGGGTCAATGCCCATAGCGGGGGCCAGGGCGGCGATGACGGGGATCATGGTGGCAACATAAGGAATGTTGTCAATAAAGGCGGAGATCAGCACCGACGCCCAGACAATAACGGTATACATCACAAAGGGATTTCCTGCACCGGTCATAGCCAAAAGATCGGCCAGCTTTTGGATCACACCCTGCTCCTCAATACCGGCAATGATCAGGAAGAGACCCAGCAGAAGGCCGATGGTCTCAAAGTCGATCTCTTTAATGGGATCGGTCACGGCGTAGATCTTCTTTTTCTTAATAAAACTGTAGGTGATGCCGATGACCATCATAGCGCAACAGATATAACCGTTGGTCTCGGCGGGCTTATTGGGAATGAAGGAGGCTACGATCAGCAGCAGGATGGTGCCGACCAACAGAACGGAGGGCACATAATCGGTGACCTTGGTGCGGGATGCGGCCTTGGGGATGGCGCCCTTTTCCTTGCGGAAAAGGATATAAAGAATGATAGCGGAGATGACGGCGCCCAATTCCACCGCAAAAAATATACCGGGCTTACCTTTATACCAGAAGAAATCCAGAAAGCTCATATCCAGAGCGCTTCCCAGCATAATGGCGGTGGTATCGCCTACCAGGGTGGCGGCACCCTGCAGATTGGAGGAGACCGCAATGGCAATAATGAAGGGAACCGGGTTGGTCTTGAGTTTCTTACAGATCTCCAGTGCAACCGGCGCGATCATCAGCACAGTGGCCACATTATCCACAAAAGCGGAGATGACACCGGCGAAAAGCGCTAAGCATACCGCCGCCCATTGCACATTGGGCACCTTTTCCATAATCAGATCGGCAAGCAGTTCGGGCATCTTGCTCTCAATAAAGAGGGCAACCAGCCCCATGGTGCCGGCGATCATCAAAAGCACATTAAAGTCGATGGCGCCCCAGACCTTGGAAAGGGGCAGCATGCCGGTGGCAATAAAGAGTACCGCGGAGCCTAGTGCAATATAGGGGCGGTATTTGCTGAAGACCAGCATCAAAACATAAGTAACGGCAAACAGAATAATAGCAGGAATCATCATAATTATTGTTCTCCTTATCTCAAATTATATATGATCTCAGTTATCCAAAAAGTCTTTTAATTTTCGGCTGCGGCTGGGATGACGCAGTTTACGAAGAGCCTTAGATTCGATCTGACGAATACGCTCGCGGGTAACATTAAACTCTTTGCCCACTTCTTCCAAAGTGCGCTGTCTGCCGTCCCGCAGGCCGAAGCGCAGCTCCAGAACCTTTGCCTCGCGGGGGGTCAGGGTGGAGAGAACCTCCACCAACTGCTCCCGCAGCATGATCTGGGAGGTGGCTTCTACCGGGGCGGGGATATCATCATCGGGGATAAAATCACCCAAGTGGCTGTCTTCCTCTTCGCCGATGGGGGTTTCCAAGGAAACGGGGTCCAAGGCGATCTTTAAGATCTCTCGAACCTTTTCTTCGGGCTGGTTGATCTCTCTGGCGATCTCTTCGCTGGTGGGATCGCGACCCAGTTCTTGCACCAACTGGCGGGAGACCCGCATCACACGGTTAATGGTTTCTACCATATGCACCGGGATGCGAATGGTTCTTGCCTGATCCGCAATGGCGCGGGTGATGGCTTGGCGGATCCACCAAGTGGCATAGGTGGAGAATTTATAGCCCTTTTCATAGTCGAACTTTTCAACCGCTTTGATCAAGCCGAGATTTCCTTCTTGGATCAAATCCAGAAAATGCATGCCGCGCCCTACATACCGCTTGGCAATGGAGACGACCAATCGCAAGTTCGCTTCCGAGAGGCGCTGTTTGGCTTTTTCACCCAAGGCGATCTGCTTGTTCATCAGTTCCAATTCTTCATCGGAGAAGGTATCGGGCAGGCTCTCAGCCAGTTCCAGATCCTCTTCGGCGAAGGGCTTGCCTTCGTCCCGCTGCTTCATTAGGTCCAGCATCTTGGCGGCTTCATTGCCAAGGATCATCTTCTTGGCCAGTTCAATTTCTTCCTCACCGCTCAAAAGGGGGACTTTACCAATTTCTTTCAGGTAAACTTTAACGGGATCGTCCACCAAAGTGGGTTCACCCTCGGTAATGGGACCGTTTTCTTCGTCTTTGCTTTCCACCGATTTCACAATGCTGGAAAGATCCTCGATATCCTCGGCGGAATCTTCAATGATCTCAATGCCCTGCTCCTCCAAGAGGTCATAGAGCTTTTCGATCTGTTCGGGATCCAAGGCGACCTCATCCAGGATATCCATGATTTCCCGGTTGCTTAAAGAGCCTTTGGATTTTCCCAGCTCCAGCAGTTCTTTGTAAAACGATTTTTTCTCAAAATTCATCCTAAATCTCCTCTCAGTTTTTGCATCAGCTCTTCCGGAGAAAGGCTCCCCGTATTGATCTGCTTACTTCCTTCTTTTAAAATATTTTGAATACACTCGCGCATCTGCTCTTTTGGTTCCCCGTGCAGAATCGCGGTATTTACAAAAAACATAATTCTTGCCATCTCCTGCTCATTGAATTCCTTGGCATAAACAGGGGCGGCGGTATCGGGTGCCGCTTTATATTCCTCCAAGAGGAAGGAATAGATGCGGCGGTTAAAGGCGGTAATGAACCGTTCCGGCGGCAAGGCTTTTTCGGCCTCTTGCCAAAGGTCCGGGTGTTTGGTGAGGATGGCGATGAGCATTTCCTCATTGCGGGCGGCTTTTAAATTTCCTGCCCGCTCGGGATTGACTCGATCATAGGTGCCTTTCAGTTCCTGCTCGCCCTCGCGAATCTCCTTGCGGACTTCGCTGCGGGTGCGGCGGGAACGTTCTTTTTTTACCTCGGCACGAATGGCGTCAGACGAGAGTTTCAGTTCCTCGCTGAGCTTGATGATATAGACATCCCGCTCGGCGGCACTGTCGATCCCCGCCAAAAGCCGCACCGCTTGCCGAAGGTAATCTACCCGCATGGCGGTATCCGAAAGATCCAGACCTGCCCGTAGGGCTTCCAGTTGATATTCCATAGGGGTCTTGGACCGTTTTAAGAGTTGAGCGAACCGCTCTTTACCGTAGGTCTTGATAAATTCATCGGGGTCCTTGGCGCCCTGCATCTGCAGAACCCGTACGGGGATCCCGTTTTCCTCTAAGAATTTAATGGCTTTATCGGTGGCTTTAAGACCCGCCGAATCGTTGTCGAAAGCAACCACCACCGATTTGGCGTATTTCGCCAAAATCCGCGCCTGCTCCTTGGTAAAGGCGGTGCCCAAGGGCGCCACCGCCCCCGAAAAGCCCGCCTGCGCCAAGGAGATGACATCCAGGTTGCCTTCGCAGAGGATCAGAAGACCCTCCGGCTGATTTTTGGCAAGGTGCAGACCGAAAACGCAGTTGCCCTTGGTGTAAATATCCGTTTCGGGGGAGTTGAGGTATTTAGGTTGTCCGTCTCCTAAAATACGACCGGAGAAGGCAACCACATTCCCGCGTAGGTCAAAGACCGGAAACATGACGCGGTTGCGAAACTTATCATAGGTACTGTTGGGGTTCTTCTGGCTTTTGGCTAAAAGCCCTGCCGAGAGCATTTCCTCCCAGGAAAAGCCTTTGGATTTTAAGTGATCCTTTAAAGCGCCGAAGGAATCGGGGGCATAACCCAAGCCGTATTTCACAATAAATTCCTTGGAGATCCCCCGCCCCAGCAGATAATCCAGCCCTGCTTTTCCTTGGGGACTCATCAAGGTGTCGTAAAAAAATCGTGCCGCCAGTTTGTGCATTTCATACATCCGCTCTCTCCGCCGGCGGGTAAAAGAAGCGGTGCGGCTTTCCTCTTCGGGAAGCGCCATCCCCGCTCGCTCGGCAAGGGATCGAACCGCCTCCATATAATCGAGGTTTTGATATTTCATGGTAAAGGTGATCACATCGCCGCCCGCACCGCA
>JAZNGR010000151.1:0-2116 GCA_045576575.1 Eubacteriales bacterium | reverse complement strand
CAGCGGCGATGACGCCATTGCAGGCTTTGACAATCACGATGTCATCGTTCGCAACTGCAAGCTCAATTCCGCCTGTATGCCTCTGAGAATCGGCGGCAACAATTTCCTTGTGGAAAACTGCGTTTCCAAGGAATGTAATTTCGGTCAAAGACTGCAGCTTCCTATGGAGGAGAGAGACAAGAACCGTATGTCAAACTCCGGCTGCCGTCACGAGGCAAATGCGGTCTTTTCTTACTACTGCGATTTCCGTGCAATCTTGAGAAAGTCCCCTGAGAAGATCGTCATTCGAAACTGTCGCTTTGAAGGGGTGCGCGAGGTCATTCGCTTGGAATTTACGGGCGTGAACCGTTTTTGCCGTCAGCGTGCCCTCAAGGAGATCACCTTTGAAAATTGCTACATCGGGGATCTTTGTCAGACGGGTCTGCTTTGGGGCGATGCCGAGGACAAGGTGATCTGCCGCTTTAAGAATGTGACCTTCGCCTGCAAAGAGGGAATGGATCAGGTGCCCCTGTTCGGGGCGGCCAACTTTGAGACCCTTCTCTTTGAGGACTGCCGCTTTGAGGGCTACAAGAAGCCCATTCTCCTGGTGGCAAGCGATGACAAGGTGGAATTGATCCGCTCGGGAGAAATGGAATTTCAAAAGGCGACCCTGGAGGAATGTCTCATTGCCCATCCCGGCGGCAAGGCCTCCACGGATATGGGAAAGAATGTTCGCTATGATCTGAAGGATTGGACCAAGCCTCCCCAATATCTGGATTAAAAAGATCCCCGGCAAAGAAATGAAAAGCCCTTTACTTTAGCTCCGATTCTTGCTATGATAATGCTATATAAGAAAGGAAGGATGCGAAATGAAAACCTTTAACATTCTCGATTACGGTGCCAAAACAAGCGATTCCCTTCAGACCCGTGCCATTCAGGCGGCCATTGACGATTGCTTTTTGTCAGGAGGCGGCAGAGTGGTGATCCCTTGCGGTCTGTTTTTAACGGGGGGCCTTCGCATTCGCTCGGGGGTTCAGCTTTATTTGGAAAGCGGTGCCATTTTGAAGGGCAGCGTTCATCCCGAGGATTATTTTGATTATTTAGAGGATAAAATTGAGCCTGTAACGGTGGAGGAGATCGGCTCTACTCCCCAAACCGGCCGCTCCGCCGTTGCCACCAGTGACTGGTGCAACGCTCTCATCCGTGCCTTGGATGCTCACGATTTTTCCATTATAGGAGAAAAGGGCTCGTATTTTGACGGCTCCAATGTATACAACCCCAACGGGGAAAACAACTGCCGCGGGCCCCACGGCATCAGCGTTTGGCGCTGCCAAAATATGCACTTTGAGGGCTACACCTTCTTAAACAGCTCCAACTGGTGCCACGCCATTTTCCAAAGCCAAAACATTTCCTTCCAAAACGTGACCGTGCACGGCGGCTTTGACGGCATTGACATTCGCACCTGTGACAATGTTCTCATTGAAGAGTGCGATCTGAACACAGGAGACGATGCCATTGCAGGCTATGACGATCACGATGTCATCATTCGTCGCTGCAAGCTCAATTCCAGTGCAATGCCTCTGAGAATCGGCGGCAACAATTTCGTGGTGGAGGATTGCACCTCCATTGAGCGCAATTTCGGCCAAAGATTGGGGCTGACGGTGGAAAACAAGGAAAAGAACCGTATGTCCGATGAGACCTGCCGCCACGAATCTCACTCCGTCTTTTCCTATTACTGCGATTTCCGAGCCATTTTGAGAAAGAAGCCTGAAAACATTGTGATCAAAAACTGTCACTTTGCTCAGGCAAGAGAATTGATGCGCCTTGAATTTACGGGGCTGAACCGTTGGTGCCGCCAGTGCGGTCTGAAGGAGATCACTTTTGAAAACTGCTTTATCGGGGATCTTTACCACACAGGTATGCTCTGGGGCGATGCCGAGGAAAAGGTGACCTGCAGATTTAAAAATGTATCCTTTTCCTGTCGGGAAGGTATGGATCAGGTTCCCCTTCTGGCTATGGGCAACATCAAGGAGCTTCTGTTTGAGGACTGCAAATTTGAAGGCTTCCGTCAAAAGCCCGTGTTCCTTTTGGGAACCGAGGATCAAGAGAACATTAAGAAGTCGGATCGTAGCCATGT
>JAZNGR010000150.1:0-3662 GCA_045576575.1 Eubacteriales bacterium | reverse complement strand
CTTGCGGCACGGGGATGCCCGCCCTCTGCGCAAGCAGCTCTATTGCACCCCTGTAATCGAGGTTTTCAATTTTCATTGTAAAGGTGATAACATCGCCGCCTGCTCCGCAGCCGAAGCAGTAATAGGAGGCGGTGTCTTCAAAAACCGTAAAGGAAGGGGTCTTCTCGCCGTGGAAAGGGCAAAGACCGGTATGGCGGGTGCCGTTACGCTTGAGATTCACATAGGGCGCAATGGCATCCACAATATTATTACGGCTTTTCAGCTCCGCTAAAAAACGGCTGTCCAGCGCCATATCAGAATTCCCATCCTTTCGGTAAGTAGATTTCTTTATAAAGATTGACCACATAAGTGTCGGTCATTCCTGCGAGATAGTCCAGAACTGCCCGCTCGACCCCTTCTCGTTCCATCACAAATTGATATTCTGCCGGAATCTTTTCGGGGCTCTCGGTAAAATGACGGTAGAGTTGCTGGATCAGTTTTTCAGCTTTAGCTTCCTCGGTCTTGGCCTTGGATCCGGTATATACTTTTTCAAACATAAAGGCTCTTAAGGCATCCATGGCCTGTCCGATCTCGGGATCAATAGTTACGCTGGGGCAGAGGGAGACCTGATCATTGTTGAGAGAATGGTCCACTACTCCACGCACCAAGGTGTCGATCCGTGCGCTGTGGCTGCCGCCCAGAAGAGCGGTCACTTCCCGCGGAAGATCTTCTTCTTTAATGATACCGCCCCGTAGAGCATCGTCAATATCGTGGTTGATATAGGCAATGCGGTCGGAGATCCTTACCACTTGCCCCTCAAAGGTATCGGGCAGTGAAGAGCCTGAATGGCGGGACATTCCGTCCAATACTTCAAAGGTCAGATTCATGGGTTCCAGAATGGTTGCCACTCGGGCGCTTTGCTCATAATGGCGGAAGCGCAAAGGGGAGATGGCATCCAGCGCCCGCTCGCCCGCATGACCGAAGGGGGTATGCCCCAGATCATGCCCCAAAGCAATGGCCTCGGTGAGATCTTCGTTGAGCCGAAGAGCGCGGGCAATGGTACGGGAGATCTGCGAAACCTCTAAAGTATGGGTCAGGCGGGTGCGATAATGATCCCCCGAAGGGCTTAAAAACACCTGCGTTTTATGCTTTAAGCCGCGGAAGGCCTTCGAATGGATAATCCGATCCTTATCTCTGCCAAAGCAGGTTCGTAAAGGGCAGGGCTCAATCGCCTCAGCGCGCCCCTTGCTGTCTTTTGCCAGGCAGGCATAGGAAGAGAGCATTTCTTGTTCGGTTTGTTCTTGCATTTCACGAAACGTCATTGTTTTACCCTCCTACTAAGTATATACGACAAAATTATTAAAATACCTTTAAAAAATATTATATTTTTTTAAATATATATTATATACGCCATTACTTGACTTTATGCAAGAGAAAGAATAAAATATTTTTGTGAGGTAAAAACATATGGATTTAGCATTCAGACCCCTGCCTATGACTTTTGAGGAACTGGAGTCCTTGGGAGTATGGCAGCCGGATTTTATCATCGTCAGCGGCGATGCCTATATTGATCACCCGTCCTTCGGTACCGCCATCATCGGCAGGGTATTGGAGCAGGCGGGATTTTCCGTTGCCGTGATCGCTCAGCCCGATTGGCGCTCCACTTTGGATTTTGAAAAATTAGGAGAGCCCCACCTTGGCTTTTTGGTCAATGCAGGGAATGTGGATTCTATGGTGGCAAACTATACGGTCGCCAAGCGCAGGCGGGAGTATGATTATTATTCCCCCGGCGGGAAGACCGGGCTGCGCCCCGATCGGGCAGTCATTGTTTATTGCAATAAGATTCGGGAGGCTTTCGGCGATATTCCTATTGTCATCGGCGGCATTGAGGCTTCTTTGCGTCGCTTCGCCCATTATGACTATTGGGATAATAAACTGCGCCGCAGTATCCTTTTGGACAGCGGTGCCGATCTTTTGAGTTACGGCATGGGCGAGCGCTCTATTTTGCGGATCGCTCAATTGTTGGATAAAGGGGTTCCGGTCAAGAAGATTCGGGATGTAGCAGGCACCGCGGTGCTTTGCGAGCGGGAGTGGCGCCCCAAAGGGGAGTTTACCTTCCTGCCCTCTTTTAAAGAACAGCAGGCGGATAAGCAAAAATATGCCAAAGCCTTTAAGATGCAGTATGGCAACTGCGATTCCATCGGCGGAAAGGTTTTGTGCGAATTGTATGAGGAAGGGTTGTTGGTGCAGAATCCGCCGTCTGCACCGCTTAATCAAAAGGAATTGGATGATCTTGCGGCGATCCCCTATACCCGCAAAGCCCATCCTATCTATGGGAAAGAGGGAATTCCCGCATTGACCGAGGTGGAATTCTCCGTCACCCATAATCGAGGCTGCTTCGGTGGCTGTGCTTTTTGCGCCATCGCGTATCATCAAGGCAGAGCCGTGCAATCTCGCAGCATCGAGTCGGTGGTGGAAGAAGTGAAACTTTTGACCACCCTGCCGAATTTCAAAGGGTATATTCATGATATCGGCGGTCCTACCGCGAACTTTCGTACCGGTCCTTGCAAGGCGGTCGCCCAAGGGGAGAAGGGCGTTTGCACCAGTCGGCGATGCCTCACTCCAAAACCTTGCCCCAATCTGCTGGTGGATCATAGCGAGTATCTGGAACTGCTCCGCCGCGCCGCGGCGGTGGATGGGGTCAAGCGGGTATTTGTGCGCTCCGGTATCCGCCATGATTATGTGATGGCGGATGAACTGTGCGGGGAGCGGTTTATCGAGACCTTGGCACGCCGCCATGTGTCCGGTCAGTTGCGCACCGCCCCCGAGCATATCTGTCCTGAGGTACTGTCGCTGATGGGTAAGCCCTCCTATGAGGTGTATGAAGCCTTTGTGGAGCGCTTTACAAATGCCAGTAAACGGGCGGGAAGAGAGCAGTATGTGGTGCCTTATCTCATGTCCTCTCATCCGGGTTCTACCATGAAAAGCGCTGAAAAATTGGCGGATTATATGCATCAAAACCGCCTGCGTGCCGAGCAGGTGCAGGATTTTTATCCCACTCCCGGCACCGCTGCAACGGTCATGTATTATACCGGCACGGATCCCTTTAGCGGGAAGAGTGTTTATGTGGCAACCTCCCCCAAGGAAAAGCAAGCCCAGCGGGCACTATTAGGGAATCCAAAAGCAATGAAATCCCAGCCGAAGCGAGTAGCTTCACGAAGAAAAAAATAACAGAAACCGCAATGGAAAAGCATTGCGGTTTCTGTTTTAATTTTTAAACGCGGAAAATGAAAGTTTTTCTTGACAAACAGAATAGTTCTGTGTATAATGGGTTAGCATAAAAATTATGATCCATTAGCTCAGCTGGCAGAGCACCTGACTTTTAATCAGGTTGTCCGGAGTTCGAATCTCCGATGGATCACCAAAGAAAGCAAATACGAACCCTGCACATTGTGAGGAATGTATTTGCATTTGAATTAGAAATACCTCCTAAACCTTAATTGGTTTAGGAGGTATTTCATTTTTTAGAATTGTCTATTGACTTTGTTAGTCACATTTACTCTTGAGGCCTCTAACAATCGTATATCTTCCCTTGTTGAGTAAGTTAAATGCCGATGTAGTAAGTTCGGCATACATATTTTTTGCTTCTTCTTTTGAATAGCCCAAAAAAGCAAGAATTTGCA
>JAZNGR010000149.1:0-1965 GCA_045576575.1 Eubacteriales bacterium | reverse complement strand
TTTATGATGGATTGGTACTTCGAGTCCGCAGGTATGACCCTGACCCTCATCACCCAGGGTAAACCCTGGAAGCCCGGGCAAAAAGCAAAACCTCTCATGCCATTACCAAGCTGATGAATCTGGCACCCAAGGTTGCTACCGTAGTACGGGACGGTCAGGAGCATCAGATTCCCGTGGACGACGTGGTTCTCGGTGACGTGATTATCGTAAGAGCCGGCGAATCGGTTCCTGTGGACGGAATCGTGCTGGAAGGCTTTTCTGCTATCGATGAATCCGCTCTGACGGGTGAGAGTATCCCCGTAGAAAAGAACGTAGGAGATAAGGTGATCGGTGCTACCGTCAGCAAATCGGGCTACATCAAAATGCAGGCGACAAAGGTTGGTGACGATACGGCGCTTTCGCAGATCATTCGTCTTGTGGATGAAGCGACAAGCTCCAAAGCACCCATTGCAAAACTTGCTGATAAGGTCAGCGGCGTGTTTGTGCCGATTGTAATCGCGATTGCGGTGATTGCCACTATCGTCTGGCTGATTGCAGGCTACGGCTTGGAGTTCGCTCTCTCTATCGGCATTTCGGTTCTCGTGATCTCTTGCCCCTGCGCTTTGGGGCTTGCCACGCCTACTGCGATCATGGTGGGTACGGGCAGAGGAGCCACAAGCGGAATCTTGATCAAATCGGCAGAAGCACTTGAGACTGCACACAGCATTGATACGGTGGTACTGGATAAGACAGGAACCATCACCGAAGGCAAGCCTGCCGTTACGGATATTCTTTGCCGTGAAGGAATTTCCGAAAAGGAACTTTTACAAATTGCAGCATCTCTTGAAAAGCTGTCGGAGCATCCCTTGGCGGAAGCCATCGTGACAGAAGCGGAAAAGAAAGAAATATCTTATCTCGCTGTAAGCGATTTTCACCAGATCGCAGGTCAAGGCATTACCGGTGTTATCGACGGAAAAACTTGTCTTGCAGGAAACCACAGACTGATGGAGGCATATGGAATTACAGACGAAGAATTTCATCGCTTGGGTGAAGAACTGGCAGTGGACGGTAAAACGCCTCTGTTCTTTGCCCGTGCCGATGAGCTTATCGGTGTGATCGCGGTTGCAGACGTAGTGAAGCCGACCAGCAAACAGGCGATAGAAGAATTATCGGCTATGGGTATCGAGGTCGTTATGCTTACCGGTGACAACGTCAAGACCGCAGAAGCGATCCGTCGTCAAGTGGGCGCGCCGCGAACAATAGCCGAAGTGTATCCGCAGGATAAAGAGGAGGAGATCCGCCGTCTGCAAAGCGAAGGTAAGAAGGTCGCCATGGTAGGTGACGGTATCAACGACGCGCCCGCCCTTGCAAGAGCGGATGTGGGAATTGCCATTGGTGCGGGAACCGATATCGCCATGGAATCGGCTGATATTGTTTTGATGAAAAGCGATTTGATGGACGTGCCCGCCGCTATCCGACTCAGCCAAGCGGCTATCCGAAACATCAAGCAAAATCTGTTTTGGGCATTCATTTATAATATTATCGGTATTCCTGTTGCGGCAGGGGTGTTCTTTATCCCCTTTGCACTGAAGCTGAATCCAATGATCGGCGCATTTGCTATGAGCTTTAGCTCGGTTTTTGTGGTAACAAATGCACTGCGGCTCAGATGGTTTAAGCCAAAAAATAAAAAGCACGCCGAGGGCAAGCCTTTGGCGCTGAATGATAAAGGAGAAAACAATATGGAAAAGGTGTTGAAAATTGAAGGTATGATGTGTAATCACTGCGTTGTGCATGTTAAAAAAGCACTTGCAGCGGTGCCTGGTGTAGACGAGGTAGCCGTAAGTCTTGAGGATAAATCGGCTCGTGTGAAGCTGAATCAAAATGTGTCGGACGATACTTTCAAAAAGGCTGTTCAGGATGCAGGTTATGAACTGAAAGGAATTGAAGTCGGAGGCAAGCGGTCTTAGGAAAGACAAATAAGGCAGT
>JAZNGR010000148.1:0-3619 GCA_045576575.1 Eubacteriales bacterium | reverse complement strand
CAATAAGATAGAAGATCCGAAGCATTTTGCTTCCGGTCTTTTCATATATTGAATTAAAAAGGAGGCTTGTCATATGGAGCAAGAGCGCAAAAGCGGCAATCACTTATTATCGGTGGAAAACCGCCAGAAGGTTACGGCCACCGGCGTTTTGGATGTGGATAGTTTTGATGAAAAGGCGGTGGTGATCCTCACCAATATGGGGATCCTGATGGTAGAGGGGGAGGATCTGCATATCAACCATCTGAATGTGGAGCAGGGGGATATTGCGGTGGAGGGCGCCATCACAGCCCTGCATTATCGGGATCTTAAGGAAAAGGGCGGCGTCTTTAAAGGGCTCTTTCGCTGATGGGGGTGAATCTATCTGCCCAAGCCATCGCTTTTTTATGGTCGGTGGTCTTGGGTGCGGCATTGGGCGTTCTTTATGATGGATTTCGCATCGGACGGATCCTTTGGAAGCGGGGGACGATAGCAGTCTTTTTGGAGGATCTGTTGTTTTCCTTAATGGCAGGCATCTCCACTGCTGTTTGTTTCACTCTGACCAACCATGGGCAGGTGCGGCTTTTTTTGTTGGTTGGGGAACTGTTGGGGTTTATGATCGACCATTATACTTTAGGGGCTTTGGCGGTGGCAGAAGCGCGCCTTTTGGCGCGATTTTTGGCGTTCCTTGGAAAAAAGTTACGGAAATTTATGAATTTTTTAAAAAAGCCCTTTATTTTTTTGAAAAGATGGTATACAATTAATCTGTGTCACTTTAAAGAAAGGAGGACCTTGCGTGAGAAAGGGAACCATTCAAAAAAGCGCAAAAGCCAAAAGAGCCAAGCAGATGAATCCGGTCGTGCGGGGTCTTCTGGTGGTCGCATTCATTTACATCGCCGGCAACATGCTGGCAACCTGCATCAAATTGCAGGTCCAGATTCAAGACAAAAAGGCAGAACTTTCCGACATTCAGCAAAAGATCTCCAGCCAAAGCGTCATCAATGAGGAATTGAATAATATCCTCAATGCGGAGATCGACAGTGAGTATGTGGAGCGGGTGGCCAGAGATCTGGGCTATGGCTCTGTAGGCGAGCTGGTATACGAAAACATCACCGACGAATAAAAACGCCCCCAAAAGGGCCGCACCGCGAAGATATTAAGGAAGGAACTCGAGATCGAGTTCCTTTTTTATCGCTTCCTGTCGATGCGACCACTCGGCGTATCGCATACGCCGTCGGGATCGCCTCAACAGGATCCGACCTCTTTTGGGACCGTTTTGAACAAAGCGGTCTGATGTCAAATTCACCAAAATTTTCGGGCGGATTTGAGCGGATTTTTATATTGACTTTTAAAGACTGTAGTAGTATAATATAGAAAATAAAAATGAATCTTTAAAGCGATCCCGTGAGGTCGGCAAGATTTTCATAATATTGAAAGGTGGAAGTGCGCGCACTTTCGCTTTGCTGTGTGTTATGAAGCCTTGCCGGAAACGGCAAGGCTTTTTGATTTGAAAGGATAGAAACGATGCTGAAACTTCAGAACGCGCTGGTTTTTGAAAACGGGATGATGCGGCAGGGCGAATTTACCGATTCCTCTGTTGCGGCTTCCGTTTCCCTGAACGAGTGTTCCGCTGATGGAGGTATTGCTGTTTTTCCCGGTTTTTGCGATGTGCATGTGCATTTGCGAGAGCCGGGATTTTCTTATAAAGAGACCATCGCCAGCGGTACCCGCGCCTCTGCGCGGGGCGGATATACGGCGGTCTGCTCCATGCCCAATCTCAAGCCGGTGCCCGATAGCAAGGAGCATCTGGCGGAGCAACTGCGGCTGATCGAAGAGCAGGCGGTGATCCATGTTTACCCCTATGGCGCCATCACCGTAAATGAAGCGGGGGAGACCCTGGCGGATCTGGAGGGGATGGCCCCCGATGTGATCGCCTTTTCCGATGACGGGCGAGGGGTCCAGTCGGAAGAGATGATGCGGGAGGCCATGAAACGCGCCAAGGCCTTGGGCAAAATGATCGTTGCCCATTGCGAGGAAAACAGCCTTCTGCGAGGCGGTTACATCCACGATGGGGACTATGCAAGGCTTCATGGTCATAAGGGCATCTGCTCCGAAAGCGAATGGAAGCCCATTGAGCGGGATCTCCGCTTGGTGAAGGAGACGGGCTGTGCCTATCATGTCTGCCATATCTCCACCAAGGAGAGTGTGGAGCTGATCCGCAGAGCCAAGGCCGAAGGGCTGGATGTCACCTGCGAGACCGGCCCTCATTACCTGGTCTTCAACGATATGGATCTTCAGGAAGAGGGGCGGTTCAAGATGAACCCGCCCATCCGCTCCGAGGAGGATCGTAAAGCCCTGCTGGAGGGGATCTTGGATGGCACCATCGATATGATCGCCACCGACCATGCGCCCCATAGCGCCGAGGAGAAATCCAAGGGTCTGGCGGGAAGCCTGATGGGTGTGGTTGGCATTGAAACCGCCTTCCCGATCTTGTATACCAAGCTGGTGCAACCGGGTATCCTTCCTTTAGAGCGGCTGATCGAACTGCTGGCGGTGAACCCCCGCAAGCGTTTCGGTATCCCGTTGGAAAAGGATTACTGCGTCTTCGATCTGAAGGCGGAATATGAGATCAACCCCAAGGACTTTTTGTCTATGGGGAAAGCCACCCCCTTTGCGGGCTGGAAGGTAAACGGAAAATGCCTGCTGACCGTTTGCAACGGCAAAGCAGTCTATCAAGAATAAACGGAGGAAGAAAAAATGGCAAAAAGAACAGATTTGAAGAAGATTTTGATCATCGGCTCCGGCCCCATCGTCATCGGGCAGGCGGCGGAGTTTGATTATGCAGGGACCCAGGCTTGTCTGGCATTGAAAGAAGAGGGCTATGAGGTGGTGCTTTGCAACTCCAACCCCGCCACCATCATGACCGATACCACCATCGCCGATAAGGTCTATATGGAGCCTCTGACCTTGGAATATATTGCCAAGATCCTCCGCTATGAGCGTCCCGATGCCATTGTTCCCGGCATCGGCGGCCAGACCGGTCTGAATCTGGCCATGCAGCTGGAGAAGAAGGGCATTCTGAAGGAGTGCGGTGTGGAGCTGCTGGGTACCAGCAGCGAAAGCATCAAGCGCGCCGAGGACCGCGAGCTCTTCAAGGAGCTCTGCCAATCCATCGGCGAGCCCACCATCCCCTCGGAGATCACCTACGATCTGGAAGAGGCCAAAGCGGCTGCCAAGCGCATCGGTTATCCGGTAGTTCTGCGCCCTGCCTTTACCTTGGGCGGTACCGGCGGCGGTTTTGCCTATAATGAAGAAGAACTCGTCGATGTGGGTATGAATGCTTTTAAGCTGTCTCCCGTGCATCAGGTGCTCATCGAGAAGAGCGTAAAGGGCTATAAAGAGATCGAATTTGAGGTTATGCGGGATTCTAAGGACCATGCCATCACCATCTGCGGTATGGAGAATATCGATCCTGTGGGCGTTCATACCGGCGACTCTTTGGTAGTGGCCCCCATTATGAGTCTCAATGACCATGACCTGAAGATGCTCAACGACAGCGCAATCAAGATCATCCGTGAATTGAAGATCGAGGGCGGCTGTAATGTGCAGTTTGCTCTGAACCCCCATTCCAGCGAGTATTACC
>JAZNGR010000147.1:0-1673 GCA_045576575.1 Eubacteriales bacterium | reverse complement strand
TGTACCCCGATGTGGCCTCCCGTCCTGTGGATCTGACCCTGTTTCCCCGTCTTGAGGCGGTGGCAGATGTGGTCTACAACCCCCTCAATACTCGCCTGGTGCTTCAGGCAGAGGCCCTTGGCCTTCCCGCCACGGGAGGCTTGAGAATGCTGGTGGCACAGGCCGTCTACGCCGCTTCTCTCTTTACGGGAGAGGAGGCGCTGGTGGATCGGATCGAGCCCATTTACCGTCAGATCCTTCGGGAAAAGAAAAATCTGGTTCTCATCGGAATGCCCGGCAGCGGAAAAAGCACCTTGGGAAACATTCTTTCCCAAAGGCTTGGAAAAGACTTTGTGGACAGTGACGAGGAGATCGTAAAACGAGAGAAAAAGTCCATTCCCGAGATTTTTACCGAGGGCGGAGAGAGCGCGTTTCGCAAAATCGAATCCCGTGTGATCGCCGACCTTGCGGCCTGTCAGGGGAGGGTCATTGCCACAGGGGGAGGAGCCATTCTCGACCCCGAAAATGTGACAGCCCTCAAGGCAAACGGAACCCTTTTGTTTTTGGATGCCCCCGTGGAGACTTTGGTGGGAACCTCCGACCGACCTCTCGCCCGTGATACCGAGGCTATCAAGCGGCGCTATGAGGAGCGATACGATCTGTACTGCGCCGCCGCCGAGAAACGGGTTTCGGTCAGTCGCAATGTGGAAGAGAATATTAGGAAAATAGAAAAGGAACTGCAATGAAGCTTTTGGTATTAAACGGCCCGAACCTGAATTTTCTCGGGATTCGGGAGCCCGAGCACTACGGCAAGGAGAGCTATGAGGATCTGTGCCGTTTGATTGAAAATCACGCCGAGAAACGGGGCGTGGAGGTTCAGATCTATCAGTCCAACCATGAGGGAGATCTGGTGGATGCCATTCAGGCCGCCTACGGAAAAACCGATGGCATCGTCATCAATCCCGCCGCTTACACCCACACCAGCGTTGCCCTTTTGGATGCGGTCAAGAGTGTGGGTATTCCCACGGTGGAGGTGCACATTTCCAAGGTGGAGGAGCGGGAGGGCTTCCGTCAGGTCAGCTACATTCGCTCCGCCTGCATTGCCACCATTACGGGCAAGGGCTTTCAGGGGTATTTGGAGGCCATGGATCTGCTTCTTGCGGGAGGGAAAAAGGCGTGAAGGTAACGATCATTCCCTCCGTGGCCAAGGGGACCCTTGCGGCACCCCCCTCCAAGTCGATGGCTCACCGTGCCCTCATGGGAGCGGCTTTGGCCGAGGGGGAGAGCACCCTTTCTCCCATTGCCCTGTCGGAGGATATGCTGGCCACCATGGATTGCCTTTCTGCCCTGGGTGCCGAATTTTGCCGAGAGGGAGACCTGGTTCGGGTGAAGGGAGCTTCCTTCCCAAAATCTTGCGGGAAAACGCTTTTTTGTCGTGAAAGCGGCAGTACCCTTCGCTTTCTCCTTCCTCTTTGTCTTGCTACGGGAGAGAGGATCTGCCTTTCGGGGGCACCCCGCCTGATGGAGCGGCCCCTTTCGGTCTATGAGGATATTTGCAGGGAAAAAGGGCTTTTGTTTGAAAGGGAGGGCAACTCCCTTTGGGTTCAGGGGCCCTTAAAGGCAGGGGAATATCGGGTGAAGGCCGGTATTTCCAGCCAGTTCATTACCGGCCTTTTGTATACCCTTCCTCTTTT
>JAZNGR010000146.1:0-2004 GCA_045576575.1 Eubacteriales bacterium | reverse complement strand
TGAATAAGAAAGAAGTTAAGCTTTCTCCGATCAAAATCGTAGCAGTCGGATTGATTGGACTTGCCTTGGCGTGGTGTTCGTTTTTAGCAATCATTACAATAATTGACGGAATTGTAATGTAAGAAAAGATACCATATCTTTATAGGAGTTATATTCCATACAAAGAGATTCTTGTTATTGGAATTTGTATTGTTGTTTTCGTTTTAATTCTCTTGTTTAACATGCGTGTTAAGCGCAAATGGCTTTCCGCCTTGGTGAACATAATCGTTATCATAGCACTATGCAATCCGTTTACTCTTGTTTTAGGCCTCGTTGGGATTCCAACAAGTGTGAATTACTATACGATTGAAAGTGAGTCTGAGTTTAACCAGTGTGCATATGATATGGGAACCGATTTTAGTAATTTCCCAAAGTACAACGAATTCGATGAGCAGAATGTTCGATTTGTCGGCAAGGTTGATGCTGGAATTTTCTTTTATCAGTCTATCACCGCAATCGCAAAATACGATAGCCTTGAACTATGTGAGGCAGACTACGAGGCTTATATAGACTCGCATCAGTTTTTGACAGAGCCTGTAATTGACTACGACGGAGATTACCTTATTGCTGCACCTGAGTTTCATTACGAAGGAATCTTTTTCAAGGTTGTAACCGCAGGAGAAGAAGATCATTTTCCTAAGAAAATATATATGATTGGTATTGATAGAGAAAACTCCACGCTGTACTATCTTTATCTTGATGACCACGATTTAGACTATATAGCAGATTCGGATGCGCAGGACCTTGAGGGTGAGATGGGACAGCACATTGCGGACCAGTTTAATCTCGGTAAATGAAACACATTTAATAGATAGAAACAATTTCCAATTTGTCGAGCGCAGCGGCAGGGCTTCTCTTTCAGCGCCATGGTTTCAAATTTCAATGAAACCGCATCATGCTCGTCACCATACTTTACTGAAAAACCGGAGCTTCCGCTCCGGTTTTTGTTTTTTATACCCCGTATTTTTCAAAAAGGCCGTAATAAAGCTTTTCGTATCGTTCTGTATCGTTGATGAAGCTGATTCCGTGGGCGGTATCCGGAAAAATTTCGAAAGTTATCATTTCCGGATTTGCGGCATAAATCTTTTTGCTCATTTCACAGGGGACAAAATCGTCCGCCTCGCCGTGAACGAGAAGGATCGGAACCTTTGTGTTCCGAACCGCTTTTTCCGCGCCCTCACCGGAAAGTTTCAGCTTGCCGAAAATTCTTGCACCGAGCTTCACAAAAGGCATCCCAAGCTTCGGCGGAATGCCCATTTCCTTGCACTGCAGAGCAATAATCTCCTCCGGGCTGGAATACGGGCAATCCGCCACAATGCACTTTACGTTTTCCGGCAGATCCAGCTCCGAAGCCATAAGCACCGTTGCCGCGCCCATTGAAATTCCCGTGAGCATGATGGGAATATCACCGAAACGGTCGATCGCATATTGGATCCACGCAAGGCAATCATATTTTTCCTTGATTCCAAAGCAAATGGTTTTGCCCTCACTTTTCCCGCCGGCACGCTGGTCAACAACCAGAAGATTGCGCCCCATCTTCCGCGCAAACGAAAAACCACCGGAAAAATCCCGCACGGCGGTGCTGCGATAGCCGTGAAACTGAATCTGAAGCGGTGCGGAATCCGAAAGATGGTAATATCGCGCCGCAAGACGAAGTCCATCAAAGGTAGTTATGTAAACCTGCTCAAACGGCACCTCTTCCATTTCGGTCATCAGGTCTTTAATCACCGCATTCGCCTTCGCATACAGCGGAGACTTCGGGAGAAGATAGTTTGTCTTTCTTTTCTTCGGCGAAGAATGAAAGGCTTTTCTGTATGAAAGATATGAAATCAGAAGTATGATCAGCGCGAGAGTAATCATTTTTCTCCTCAATTCAAGGTGTTTTTTTCCATTATAGCACTTTTTTAAACAAAGACCATACCCAATCTGATCAAAGGCCTTGCGTTCGGGCACGCCGATGCTGTC
>JAZNGR010000145.1:0-3256 GCA_045576575.1 Eubacteriales bacterium | reverse complement strand
AGGCGATCACCAATACTGAGACCAAGATCGACAAACAAAAGCCCCAACTCTGACCGCCCAACTTCCAGGCAACGGCGGAAACCAAGGCAATTCCCATCACTGCGGGAACAAAATAGCCCGAAACAATATCGGCCATCCGCGCAATGGGGGCTTTGGAGCCTTGGGCATCCTCTACCATACGGATCATTCCGCCGAGAGCCGTCTCCTCGCCCATACGGTCGATCTTTATCTGCAAGGTACCGCTTTGGTTGATGGAGCCTGCGTATACGGGGCTCCCCTCCCCTTTATCCACCGGCAGGCTCTCGCCGGTGAGCATCGACTCATTCACCGAGGAGTTTCCCGAAAGAACGGTTCCGTCTACCGGAACGCGACTGCCGGGTTTCAGGATCAAAACATCCTCTGCCCGCAGTTTGGAGGTGGGAACCTCCAATTCCACACCATCCCGCAAAACAAAGGTGGTGGCGGGCACCAATTTCATCAGGCTCTTAATCGCCTCGGAGGTTTTCCCCTTAGCGATGCTCTCCAAGGTTTTGCCTAAAAGAATCAGCGTTATGATTACGCCCACCGATTCAAAATAGAGTTCATGGGCGGCATGGGGATTTCCTCTCGCAATGCGGATCAGCGAATAAATACTATAGCCAAAAGAGGCGGTCGTTCCCACCGCAATGAGGCTATCCATATTGGGACTGCCGCGAAACAGCGAGGAATAACCCACTGCGTAAAATTTCCAACCAACGACCATCGCACCGATAGCAAGGATCATCTGCGCCAGCCCATAGAACAATGGGTTCTCAAAAAAGTTTGGAATTGGCAGCCCCACCATAGGAGCCATGGCCAGATAAAAGAGCGGAACGGAGAAACAAGCCGCCGAAATCAGTTTCATTTTCATCGAACGCACCTTACGGGCGTTTTTATCGAGGCTTGCGGCGTTTTTCTTCCGCTCTGCGGCACCAAACCCGGCGCGCTCCACCGCGGCGATTACAGCGGGAAATACGGCTGTTTTCTCCGCCTCTACCGTCAGCCGCTCGGCGGCAAGGTTCACCGAAGCCTCCCGCACGCCCTCCACCTTCCGTACTACCCGTTCGATACGGGCAGAGCAGGCGGCGCAGGTCATGCCTGTAATATCAAATTCTTTTTTCATTCTATCACCTTATTGATTTTTTACTACTCTAATGATAAAATAATAATATCAAATATACAAGTATGCACAAAATAGTGCGATACTACCCAAAAGGATAGTGATACCATGAATGAACATTGCCCTGTCGGCGAGACGATCGGCCTGATCGGCGGAAAATATAAAGCCCTGATCCTTTGGTTTTTGACCGAAGGGACATTGCGCTACGGAGAACTGCAGAAAAAGATCCCTGCCGCCACCCCGAAAATGTTGACGCAACAATTACGGGAATTGGAAGCGGATGCCCTTATTGCCCGCACCGTTTATCCGGTGGTTCCCCCCAAGGTGGAGTATCGCCTTACCGACCTTGGAAAAACCTTGATCCCCATTTTGGAAAGCATGTACCAATGGGGCGAAGCCTATCTGAAAAAGCGGGGACTTTGCCCCAACTGCGCCATGAAAAAACATTAAAAAAATGCACCCTTGAAGGGTGCATTTTTTAATGTTGGTGGGCCATCAGGGACTCGAACCCGGGACCGACCGGTTATGAGCCGGGAGCTCTAACCAACTGAGCTAATGGCCCGTTGAACTTTGATATTTTAACACATCCTCGAAAGGATGTCAACCGATTTAATAAAAGGTTGCCACTTCTTCCATTGGCGGAAGGGCGGGTTCGATCTCGGTCACGGTAAGAACGGGGCCTTCCCTGCCATAGGCTTCATGGAAGCCGATATGGATCTTGGCGGTAACGGTCATCCAGCCTCCGTTTTTCAGGCTGAAGGCATCGGGATAGAGGCAAGCGACTCCTGCGAAGGTAATATCCTCCACACAGCAGGTCATGACCTGGCGGCCGAACACAAAGAAGCTTCCGTCGCTGCGCTCGTCTAAAATCACTCTGCCCTTGACCTTAAGGGTCTTCCCTTCATAGTTCTGCAATTCTTCGGTAAGATCGCGGTACCAGATGGCATAATCCTGATCCTCGATCTCGACAATCGGAGCATTCAAATCAAAGGGTAAGGGATCCTCAATGGTATCGGGAATCACCTTGCCGTCTACCGATTCATAGACGATATCGGCGCGGCGGGAGATGCCGCGCACCAATTTATGATAGGGCATCACATCGGTATCATTGGGCATCCGATTAAAGATCACCATTTCGGCGCTCTGCAGCTTATCCACCACCAGGTTCCGCATATTGGCGTTATAGGTCAGGATCGTGCTGCTGTCCATAAAGCAGAATTCCTGCACAATGATCCAGCCCTCGGGCAGGGCGTTATAGAGATCGCCGATCTGCCACATTCCGTTGTACTCCAAAAACACCCGCTGGGCGCGGCTACTTTTGATCAGCCGCTCTAAATATTTCGGTTTCAGGTCTTCGGGCTCCTCCACGGTCTGGATAGAGACCTTATCGGATGCAAAGCGGGCAGGATCCAGCTCTACCTCCCCTTCCTCACAGCAAAGGATGAGGGTGGGGGTTCCATCGTTATAAGAGGGATCCTCCATGGTCTCCTGCATAAAGGTGGTTTTTCCACTATCCAGGAAGCCGGTAAAAAGATAGACGGGGATCTGAGTCATGGCTTAGCCCTCCAATCCGAAGAGGGTGGCAAGGGCGCTCTCATCCAGATCGGAGCCGATGACGCAAAGGCGACCGATGACCTGGGGCGTACCCTTTCGAACCTCCTGCTCACCGGGGACATAGTCAAAGAACAACCATTGGCCATCGGCGTCGGCCACCATCCCCTTGGCCCGCAAAACGGTACCGAACTTGCCGGTGTCCAGTTCCTCCAGAGCGGCATTTAAGCCTTCGGCAGAATAGACGCGAGTGGTCTCCTTGCCCCAGCTGGTGAAGACCTCATCGGCATGGTGATGATGGTGATCATGGCAACCGCAGGTGCACTCTTCCCCATGGTCATGATGATGCTCGTGGTGGTCGTGATGATGCTCGTGGTGATCGTGATGATGCTCGTGGTGATCGTGGTCATGGCAACCGCAATCGCAGTCTTCATCGTGATGGTGATGATGGTGATGGTGGTGGTGCTCATGATGCAGTTCATGGAGGATCTCTTCCAAGGAATCCTTCTGCTCCATGGCACCCAAGATCTGCTTACCGCTCAATTGATCCCAAGGGGTTGCAATGAC
>JAZNGR010000144.1:0-3810 GCA_045576575.1 Eubacteriales bacterium | reverse complement strand
GTTCGAGCCTCGTCACCCGCTCCAAAAACGATTGCGAAAGCAATCGTTTTTCTTTTTCATAGAATAAAAGGGATGCTCCAAGGAGCATCCCTTTTTCTATTACTTTTCCAACTTTAGAACCGTGATGATTTCTTCGGTCTTTTTGGTGTCGTAGGTGAAGGTGACCGTATCCCCGATATTGAGGATCACTGCTCGCTGATCGGTGGCAACGCTTAAAGCGAAGGTGCCTTCCATGGAATCCAGCGTATAATAGAAGCAGGTATTTCCGCCCACGACTGCGCTTCGGATGGACTGAATGGTACCGGTTACCGTTGTTTGCCCGGAGATGTCTTCAGGAACTTCCTCTAAGATGCTGTTTTCATAGAGTTTTTCCACATAGAGTTTTTCACATTCTTCCACCGTATCGGCAGCTACCACCAATTGATATTGCTTCACATTGACCATGGCATACATTTTGACCAATTCCGAGGCGTCCTTGAGCGCCACAAAATAGGTAGGTTCATTGGCAATGTTCAGCAGAAGGGGGAAGGTGGAGGTATAGCGCATTTCTTGCACCTGACCCTGAGCAGAGTTCATGGCGGAGTATTCCTCGGCGCCGGGTACCGCATAGAATTTCGTTTCCTTCGTGCGCTGGTTGCAAAGGATAAAGCCGATATTGGATTCGTCTGCCGCCATGCTGGTGACGCCGGTATACATATAAACATCGTCGCCCTGTGCCATATAGTTATAACCATCGGTGGTTACGCGGCAGTCCTTCTGGGCGAAAACCGAGTTCCAGAAGCCGTTGATGAGGGTGCCGTAGTAATCATATTGTTCGATAATCAAATTGGCATTATAGACCCGATCCACCCAACTGGGGATGGAAGAAATGTCATAATAGGTGCTCTCGCCGGTAATGGCATTGACCAAGGCTGCACCATTGATATCCCGCCCGCCGTAAAGACCGATGGTAAAATCATAGGTGGGGCAGATCCAATAGGGAGTACCGCTCTCATCCACTTCAAAGGTTTGGTCGGCAAAGATCTTGGTAGGATATTGGAACCGAAGATGTCGGGCAAGATTTCTGCCGAAATGTTCGGCGGTGGAGTATTTCATCCCCTCGGGCAGGCGGATCAGCTCCACCTCCTGGGTCACCATATCAATCATCAGATAACCGGGAACACCGTCTTTCATATTGGAAAGCCATTTAAAGACATCCACATAAGCCAGCGGCGTTACCCGAACCGGGCGACCCTTATAATTGATCTGGGTGTAATTATCCATTACGTCGAACTGGCTGACCATATCCGAAAGCTCGCCCATCTTCCGATCCCCCAAACGCATAGCAGAAGCGGAATCCAGGCGGGGAATATTATTATAGGTGATTTGGGATACATCTTCGGTGAAGTTGCCTTCTTCCACCGTCAAGAGATCCCGATAGCGCTTGGCGTTGAAGATCTGAGCACCTGCAAGGGAACCGACCAAGCCAACCACAATACAAAGGGCGATGATTCCCAAAAGCACCTTAACGGTGGTGGGAATCAATTTCAGTCCCTTGATCTCAATGGTCTTAACCTGGGTGATTTTTTGCCAGGCGGTCATCAGCAAAAACAGCACACCATAGCAGACGCAAAGGCTGATGATAAAGCCCAAGAGCCCTGCAGAATGGATGTTTAGCGCAGGCAGGGTGATATAAAAGTTGGCGGCCGCGAACAGCAGCGTGCCGAATATGCAGATCAGATGTGTTTTAAAGGTTGCTTTTTTCATGTGTTATTCCTCCACGATTTCGATTTGTTCCATGCAACGTTCCACCAAACCTTCGATATCCAGTTTGGCTTCTTCTCGAAGAATATCTCGCAGTACCGGCTTGGTACGGGGATGCTTGGGGGTAAAGACGGTACAGCAATCTTCATAGGGTTGAATGGAGGTCTCAAAGGTTTCGATCTTGCGAGAGATCTTAACGATCTCTTCTTTATCCATGCCGATGAGCGGGCGTAGGATCAGGGCATCGGTAACGCTGTCGGTCAGGTGCAAAGCATCCATGGTTTGGGAGGCCACCTGCCCTAAACTCTCGCCGGTGATCAGCGCGCCGCAATGGCGCTTATAGGCGATTTTTTCAGCCACCCGCATCATCATCCGCCGCATGATCACGGTGAAGAATTCCTCTTTGCAATGGTCGCGGATGGCTTCCTGAGCCTCGGTGAAATGAACCACCGCCACCTTCATGCCGGGGCAGTAATTGCGCATAATGCTTGCCAGCTCCAAAACTTTCTGTTTGGCACGTTCGCCGGTATAGGGCGGGCTGAAGAAATGGATGCCGGTCAGCTTGACGCCCCGCTTCGCCATCATATAGCCCGCAACAGGGCTGTCGATGCCGCCGGAGAGCAGAAGGGCGGCACTGCCGTTGGAACGGTAAGGCATTCCGCCGGCACCGGGTTCTCTAACCGCATGGATGTATGCCCCGAAGTCCCGCACTTCTACCGTGACAGTGACTTCCGGATGGTGCACGTCCACCCGAAGGTGGGAGAACGTTTCTAAAAGAACGCCGCCGATCTCGTTGCAGATCTCGGGGGATTTCAAGGGGAACCGCTTATCACTGCGTTTGGCTTCCACCTTGAAGGTGTTGAATTCCTCCATAGTATCGGTAAGGCATTCTCTTGCCAAAGCGGCGATGGAGTCCATATCCTTCTCGCACATATAGGCCTTGCAGACCGCCGCCAGACCGAAGACCTTTTTGATCCGTTCATAGGCTTCATCCATATCGGCGTCTTCCAAAGACTGAATGTAGATGGTGGATTGGGCAAGGCGGATATCAAAAGCGCCGAGCCCTTTAAGGGAATCCTTGATGTTCTTTAATAAGACCTGATCGAAATAACTGCGGTTGAGACCCTTTAATACGATCTCGCCGCATTTTGCCAAAATCATTTGTTGCATGGTGTTTGATACTTCCTTAATATAGTTTCTGAATTTTTGCAGGTACTTCCGAAAGGGCATCTATTAAAGCATCTACCTCTTCTAAAGTGTTTTCAATGCCGAAACTGATGCGTAATGCTCCCATTACGGTTTGCTCATTATGACCCAGCCGCCCCAAAACCGAATGGCTGCGCGCTTTTTTGGAAGAGCAAGCAGAGCCTTGGGAAACATAGATTTCTTTTTCTTCGAGAAAATGCAAGACATTCTCGCCTAAGTAACCGATGGTGGAGATGTTGAGAATATAAGGAACGCCGTCGGCAGGGGAGTTGATCTGTAAGAAGGGCAATTCCTTTGCTCGATCTAAAAACCGCTGTCGCAGGATTTCAAAATGGGAAAGATCTTCGCTACGGTAAAGTTCAATGGCTTTGGCAAAGCCTGCTGCTGCCGGGCTGTTATAGGTGCCGGGGACCATACCCTTTTCCTGATCGCCGCCCACCAAGATGTTTTTCAGCCGAACCCCTTTTTTAAGATAAAGGGCACCGATGCCCTTGGGACCTTTGATTTTATGGGAAGAGATGGAAAAACTATCGCATTTTAAAGTTTGAACATTGGTTGGGATCTTGCAGAAGGCCTGCACTCCGTCGATATGAAAATGAGCGGGCGCTTTTTTGCGCTTGATGATCCCTGCGATCCGCTCTACCGGCAGATGCTGACCGATCTCATTATTGACCATCATCACCGCCACCATCACCGTTTTTTCGTTGATGCTGTCGGCAATGCTTTGGTAGGTGGGGTCGGCATACACGATCTCAAAGCCCAGCTCTTCCAGCAGGCTCTGCCTGCTCAGAAGCATGGCGCAGCCATCGGCCCGGAGCCGGACAGTGACAGGAGCCAGAAGGGTCTGGGAGACGATCTCGG
>JAZNGR010000143.1:0-1618 GCA_045576575.1 Eubacteriales bacterium | reverse complement strand
CAGGTTTTCTGTAAGGTGCTGGAGCATGCAGGGGTTTATAAGTGCACCGAAGAGGGAAGAGCCGCTATGCTGCGGTTTGTAGATGAGGTGAATGGCTGATGATTCGTGCCTTTTCTCAATTGCCCGAAGGCTATCAACCTCTTCTGGAGGTGGATCTGCAAAAGAATAAAAAACTGGCCTTGGGGCTGAACCTTGGGGCCGCCGCGGTGGGTATTCTGATGGCGGTCATTGCCGCTTTTATAGTTCCCATTTCGGCGCTGTTTGATCTCTCCAATGGCCTCTTGCCCTATGTCATCCGCTTCGGCGCGCTGTTGGTGGGAATGATCGCTTATATCATTCTCCATGAATTGGTTCATGGGATCGTGATGAAATATTTCGGCGCAAAAAAGATCCGCTATGGCTTTACCGGAATGTACGCCTTTGCAGGCTGTGATTATTATTTTGATAAGTTTAGCTATATTGCGGTAGCCTTGGCGCCGGTAGTCCTTTGGGGCGCGGTGCTCTTGGTATTGAACCTGCTGGTTCCCGCCCGGTGGTTTTGGGTGGTCTATATCATCCAGATCATCAATATCAGCGGCGCGGCGGGCGACGCCTATGTCACCGCCAAGTTCTCCCGCCTTCCTGCCGATATCCTGGTCTTCGACCGCGGCACCGGTATGACGGTCTATTCTAAAGAATAAAAAACACGGAGAATGCTCTCCGTGTTTTTTGTTGCAACCCGCCTTGCCTCTTTCGCCTTTGCAATATCGCTTGATTCGTTGCCGGTATACTTCGCCACCGAGCCCGCGATCTTAAAGCCGATATTTTTGAGGTTGTCGGTCACCTCGGTGTTTTTAACCGTACCAAAGGCATTGGATTCCTCGTTGACCCGATATCAACGCTCCTGCTCTGCGGCGCTGCCCACCGTTTCTTTTGCCTCCAGCATATCCCCGCCGAAATAGCCCAATTCTTTCGCACGGTAGCCCTTGATCCCGGCGGCCAAGCGGTCAACGATCTGCTGGGTGATATCCGGATCGGCAAGACCAATGACGGGAATATTATTGATATCTTGACCAATAGTTTTCTGGCGAATAGAATTTTTTCCTTGACTATTTTGGGTGGATTGTGATATATTAATATTAGAATCCGAGTTGAAACTGTGCAACGGCAATTGTAGCCTATTAGCATTCAGCCAACTTTGGATTCTTTTTTTGTCTATATATCTTACTTTAACATTCGTGCCATCGTTACTCTTAAATAAACTACTAATATGACCACGGCCTTCTGCAGAAGAAATCTTTAAAACATTTAAAACATTTCCCTTTTTGCTCGTTGGCGTGAGCAACAACACAACTGTTACAGTTTTTTCATTTTCGTCAAGAAGATCGCCCATAATAATTTTTGAATTTTCATTTTGCTTTGAATCAATTATTATTATGGGATGTTCCAATAGTGTTGGGATTTTTTTTATAACCGGTCTAGTCATACCACTGTGTTTGTTTATTAATCTTTTTATTTTTGAGGCATCCCATCTAATTTGTTTATTAGGTATTCCCGCTTTTTGTAGTGCTTCAATTATTCTTTCTTTTGGTACACCTTCAACGCCTAATTTACCTTCTTTTGAAGCTTCGGTTTTACG
>JAZNGR010000142.1:0-2099 GCA_045576575.1 Eubacteriales bacterium | reverse complement strand
CGCTGATCGCGGGCGGACTGTGAAGTCTCGAGCAGCGCCGATTTTTTGTAAGCCGCCGACCAGCGGCTCGAAAAATCAAGTGGCGCAGAGAATCCCTTGTGTTTCGCTACTTTACCGTATCTACAAACTTTCACAAGTGCCCCTTGCCGCCACCTTTGGTGGCTCTAATCTCGCTTTTTGCTCGCAGGGACCTGCAGGCTACGAAATGATCCACCGGATCATTCCGCTAAACGCCCGCAACTGAAGGTGCACCAAAAAAAGACCACCCTTTTGGGTGGTCTTTTTGATTTGTTGTACTCACATTCCGTCTTTAAACTCAATGGCCAGGTCCTCGCAAACCATTTTGGTTAAGAGGATGATGAAATTGCCGGGCTTGGGGCGGCCGGTGGCGGGATGGATAATGGCACCAAATTGTTGATAGAGACGTTCCGGATCGCCAACAGTGAATGCTTCATCTAAGGCGCTGCGGATGCACCGCTCTACAGAGGGTCCGTTGGAATTACGGCGCACGGCAATGGTTTTATAAAGTCCATGGGTCAGATCTCTCAACAAAGTAGGGTGCTCGATGGCAAGTTCCACCGCATCTTGCAGATAGGTGAATCCATTGGTGCTAAGAGAAAAACTGTTGTCTAACAAATACTTCCAAGCGCATTGCCGGACGGGATTTTGTGGGAGCGCCGCTTGGCGTTTATGGTGCGCAAGCATTTTTTTGATCTGTTTGACAGTGTGAGAGAAATCTAAGGGAGTGGTATGGAAGTAATCGCCGCCGTTATCCATGAAACGGGAAGAAAGACGGTCACATTTATAGTGGCAGATTGCCATTTTAACTAAGGGTTCCGTATATTGCGCCTGCAGAATTTCAACGATCTCATCCGCATTCCTGCCGGGCAAAAAGAGATCCATGACCAAGGCGTCGGGATGATGTTGCCGCACCAAGGAGAGGGCGCTGCGCCCATCGGAATGGATGGCAGCGACCGTGCAACCTGCCGCAGTAAAACCGGCGGCGGTGATGGTTGCATCTGCAGTATCCGATTGTATGATCACGATCTTATAGGCCAATGATTTTACTCCCTCTATAAGGTGGTAAAAGAAATCCGCCTTTTTAAAACAGGGTTCGGATTACTTTTGCCACCTTAATATCCAATAGTATATCAAAAAGAAAGAGATAAAACAATCGGTTTCTGTCGGAAATACAAGAAAATCGACATTTTTTGGCAGAGTAGAGAGAAAGAGAATATTTTTTTTAGAAATCTATTGACATTTGAAAAAATAGAGGGTATAATAATCAAGCATCAAAAAAGAAGGCCCCATGGTCAAGCGGCTAAGACGTCAGCCTCTCACGCTGAAATCGGGAGTTCGATTCTCCCAGGGGTCACCAGGATATTCCTCCTTAGCTCAGTCGGTAGAGCATGCGGCTGTTAACCGCAGGGTCGTTGGTGCGAGTCCAACAGGGGGAGCCAAAAAAACACCACCCAAATGGGTGGTGTTTTTATTTATCTCGCGCTATCGCGCATCGGAACCAACGGCCCTGCGGTCATCACCCGCCGCCTCACCGACTGCCCGAAGGGACAGTCGGTGGTCGTGGCGCCGAAGCGCTGCCCTTTGGCAGAAGAAGCGAGGCGCTAACGGCTGCCGCGGTCGAAATTTTGGGCGGCGCTGCGGCGGACCGCCCAAAAATTTCGGGATACCGCAAAGGGCGCCCCCGCAGACAATCGGTGGGTAACTGCTTGGTAGTCTGATAGGACATTGGATCATTGGTTTGGTCTTTCCGGAGGGCTCACCTCATGTGGTGATGACGATGGTTATTTCATTTGTGGTGGTTCCGGTTATTATCAAAAGAAAGATTGCCCCGGTTGCTAAATGAAAGTTTTTGGATATTAGATTTTTTTGCAGACCTAAAAGCCTCGTTCGAAAGAACGAGGCGTTTTCAATGATGGCAGGATCCCTCTTGCGCTCCTTTTCGGAATGTGTTATACTGAACCTTGGAGGGATCGGAGATGACTTGGTATCACAGTATCTTTTTAATATTGATCGGTCTGGGCGCAGGGTTTGTGCAGCGCGTCAGCGGCTTTGGGCTTTGCATCTTTGCCATGGTGTTT
>JAZNGR010000141.1:0-2720 GCA_045576575.1 Eubacteriales bacterium | reverse complement strand
AACATAGAATTATTTCCACGATTACAATTATAGTAATGATGTTTTGCTCCATAGGAGCATCCGCACAAAACTCAACTAATTTTGACCAATACTTGTTAAATTCTGGATTTCCAGAAGAACTCATTCAAAACATGTCTGACGCACATAAAGAATTCATATACCAAAACACCCATGATAAGAACATGGAATTTCGCAGTTACGAGTCTAAATCATATACCATTAGCGAAGATGGGACGCTGATTGAAAATAATCAGCAAAACAACATCAATCCTCGTAGCGGCTCTCTTACTTCTGCAGATATGACAGTTTCTGTCATAGGAACAACGGAACACTCTTCTGATGGAACAACATATTCGGTTCTGCCGAGTTTTGTTTGGCATAAAGTGAAAAAAGTAAAGAATGATTCATTTTCTATGTCTATGTATCCCGGATGGGAAGCAATTTCTCAAGCAGAAAACTTCAGATTACACTTCATAAATGCCTACGGCAATTCGGTAACTACCGATTTGGATCCTGAAGCATCAAGTTATGCGGGATATTCATATAGAATTCCAAGTAATGTTGGTACCGTAACCGGATTATATGAAGGCTATGCATATTACGATCTTAACAAAAAGAACAGTACGGCATCTCCTCAAATCTCATTGCAATATGTACATGATGCATCTCCCCTTTGTAATATTTCATATGGTGTGAATCTTGGCATTGGAAGTATATCGGTTACTTCAAGCAATAGTTATTTATATACAATGTCTGGCAACTATGATGTTTCTGGGTTAAATTAATATGAAAACTATTAAACGGCTTCTTTTGGCGATATTTCTTTTGCTGCTATGTATTTCAATAAACACGATATTTATTGGTTATACGATGCCGAAGATTTTGTATATCCTTTCGATGATTTTACCCATCGTAGCAATAATCGTCGCATGTATTGCCTTCCTTGAAGAAAACTAAAAAGACACAACCGCCCGCGGAACTGTTGTTCTGCAGGCGGTTGTACAAATACACCAAAATAAACAGAATGCCAAAACATCGGTTCGAATTTTGTGCAAAATGCTCGAGATATGTTACAGTTAAGTTACATTTGAACTGATTTCATTGACAGAATTTTGAGATTTCTTTAAAATGAAAGTAGAAAGAGTACCGCTTATGCAAAAGGAGAATTTACCATGTTGAAAAGATCCGTTCTTGCTTTTATGCTCCTATTTCTGTTGCTTTGCGGCATGATCGGCTGCAAGCAAGACCATTCCGATTTAAAAGAAGAGTCCTTAGGAACGATGCAATTGCAGGTGATCACCCCCATTAAAAAGGAGCCGGTTACCCTTTCGGCGGAGGTCCAGCAAGCAGTCCTTAACACATTGGAAGCCGGCAATTGGAAAGAGGGCGGCGCACCCGACTGGGCATCCTTTCGTCTTTACTACGAGGGCGTTACCTATTCCTATCTGATGGGTGGCAGCATCTATGATCTTGAAAACCATCGGTACATGGATCTGCCGCTCTTTGAAAATGATGATTTTGAGGCCATGCTGAAGCCTTATATCGGCGAGGTTGAATTGCCTTTTGAGATCCCCCATCGTTCGGAAGAACAAATGTTGGTATGCTACAATGAGAATCAACCCATCAAGCATCCCCTTTCCGCCGAGGACAAAACCGAAGTAATCAACCTGCTCAATGCCTGCGGATGGAAAGAGGATGCGCTGGATCTCGATACCGATCTGCGCTTCTATGTGGGCGAATCGCGGTATTATTACGACCGCAGCGGAGTGGTTTTCGGCGGTGGTTTTCACATTGAATTAGATCAAGAAACCACCGAAAAGATCAACGCCATTTTCAACTCCCATCTGCAAGACAAAGAAAACGCCGCGGCTTAAGGCCGCTCCCTCCTAAAAAAAGGAACCTTCTAAAGGGCAACCCTTCGCAAGGTTCCTTTTTTCTTATTTTAAGCATTTTTCCAGAAGCACCAATTGCACCCCTTCGATGCCATTGAAAGTACAAGGGACGATGGCGATCTCTTGATAGCCCAATTTTTTATACATGGCTCTTGCTTTGAAATTGCGGGCATTGGTATCAATCCGCAGATAAGGGCAGCCCTTTTGCAGGGCATAGTCTTCATAAAATTGTGCGAAGGCTTTGCCATAGCCCTTGCCGCGGGTACGGGGCGAGATACAAAGGGTATGGAGCACCATGACCTCCTCATCGGCGGCGGGATATCCCCAAGGGGCATGGGCATAAACATCCACCTGCAATTGATTAATAACGGCGGCGCCCACCAAGGCACCCGCCTCCTCTTGCACAAAAAGATCCTCCTGTTGAAGGGCGCTTTCGGCGGTGGCGCGGGTGGGATATACCCCGCGGATCCAGCCGATGCTCGGCTCTTTTTCCTCCAAGGTCATAACCTCATCAAAAAGCAGCTCCACCCCGTCCAGATCGGCGGCGGTGGCTTTGCGAAACAGCATGAAAATCACCTCTTTTGAAAATGATAGCAAAAAGAGCAGAGGCTGTCAAATTATTAAAAAAACTTAAGTTGTAATTTTATTTTGAGGTGGTATTCTTTATTAAGAAAGGAGCATCATTTTTATGAAACGAATCAAGCTGAAGGATCGTCTTTTGCCCGATTATACGCGGGGGGAAGAGATCTTCAATATGGTGTCTCATATCGTGGGCGGAGGTTTTGGCGTTATCGCGCTGGTCACCTGCCTTTTGAAAGCCATTTTTAC
>JAZNGR010000140.1:0-2991 GCA_045576575.1 Eubacteriales bacterium | reverse complement strand
AGACGGAGTTCGGATATCTCGCTCTACCCTATGCGGGCATCGAAGGATGCCCGCATTTTTTTATTTCCTTCGGCATAGGCTTGTACCGAGGTGAAGCAAGATGTCCAAACGATGGATCATGACTTATATCATATTATTTTTTCTGCCCTTTATATTGCTGTTGCTCTTTCTTCCTAAGACAGAAGAGCCGGAACTTCCGCCGGGGGAAATCGTAACGCTTTACCGCCACCAAACCGCCACCACCGAGGTTTTGGCGCTGAACGATTACCTATGGGGCGTGGTGGCGGGAGAAATGCCTGCCTCTTACCCGGAAGAAGCACTAAAGGCTCAAACAGTAGCATCTTATACCTATCTCCTCCACCGCAAAAACACCATCACCGCCAACCCTTCCTCTGATTTCGGACATCCAGGCGATGTCTGCGATAATCCCGACCATTGCAAAGCCTATCTCTCCCCTTCTGAAGCTATTTTAAAATGGGGCGAGGACTGGTATGATGCGTCTTTTGATCGGATCCGTGGGGCGGTCAACGCAGTGGCAGGGCAGGTGGTACTGTTTGAGGGTGCTCCCGCCAACACCGTCTTTCACGCCATCTCCGGCGGCAGAACCGAAACCGCCGCCGATGTTTGGGGCGCCGAGGTGCCCTATCTCACCTCGGTGGATTCCCATTGGGATCGGGAATCAAAAGGATTTTCTTCGGTGGTAACCATCCCTCTTGAAGAGTTTTGCCAAAAAATCGGGCAGACGGATCATGCATTGGGGGCCACCGTCCTCACCACCGGCGGATCGGTGGCAACTCAGGTTCTGGGGGATACGGTCTTTACCGGGCGGGAGCTGCGTACCCTCTTTAACCTTCGGAGCACCCGCTTTACCTTAAAATTCGATGAAGAAAATGCGGTTTTTTCAGTCTCCGGCTATGGGCATCAGGTGGGCATGAGCCAATACGGCGCCTCGGTTTTGGCGGAAAACGGTTATACTTATGATCGGATCCTGGCCTATTATTATCCCAAAACTTCATTAAAAACCGAATAATTGCGAAGATTTTTGTCCATATTAGAAACAGCAAGTTTCGAAAGGATGAAACGCAATGAAAGATAAGATCATCGGTTTTTTAAAAACAAAAGGCTACTACATGGTATTGGGACTTTGCGTGCTAACAGTGGGCACCGTCAGTTTTCTCTCCTATCGGCAGGCGCAAAAGCAGGAAGCGGAAACGCCCCTCACGCCGGATACCCAGGATGTGGAAAAGGTGGAGGACAATGTACCCGACGATCGGGAAGAGAGCACCAATGAAACGCCCGCTCCCGAACCCTCTCCGCAAATCGAGGCGGTGGAATATGCCGCACCTTTAAGCGGCGAAGTCATTGCTCATTATTCCCCCGATCAGCCGGTCTATTCCTATACACTTAAGGACTGGCGCACCCATAGCGGTATCGACATCGCAGCCGCAGAAGGCACTCAGGTGTTGAATGTCTGCGAAGGGGTGGTGGAATCGGCATCCGCCGATGATTTGATGGGCAATACAGTTGTTGTTCGCCATACCGACGGTAAAATTTCCCGCTATGCCTCTTTGGACACCATTACCGTTCAGGAGGGGCAGACCCTTGCCAAGGGCGACCCCATCGGAACGGTGGGAAAATCCATGCTTCTGGAATGTGGCGAAACCGACCATCTCCACTATGAACTTTGGGAAAACGATCAAGCCATCGACCCCACTTTTTTGGTGGCATAAAAAACAAGGGCATATCATTGGCGTTGTACCCGTAAGGATACAACGCCCGTTTTATTCGCCTTTGGCGAGTGATATTGCTACGCAGTGATATTCGGCTTTCACCGAGTGATATTCGCTTCGCGAGTTTAAAGGCGAATAAAATATCACTTAAACCGATCGGTTTTAATATCACTTTGCCGTTAGGCAAAATAACACTGTGAGACCCGTCTCACAATATCACTATTAGAACATTTTGGAACAGTAGAAAAGCTGTGTAGAAAACTTCTACACAGCTCTTAATATTGTCTCATACCGTAAAAGCAGGGAAAATGTATATCTTTTTCCACTTGTTAGGAGAACATGAAACCCTTAATCCCGCTCACAATTATTATAAGCCCGTTATGCAGTATTCTCCTTATTTTCTCAAAGAAATTGGGCTCGGTTTCGATACCGTCTACCGTTCGCTTCTCCAAGAGATTCTGATGGGAATATTCTTTTTTGATTATATCAAGATTTTTCCATACCGTCAAGAAAACAAAAACAGTGGTGGATCCGAAGATCCACCGCTGAAACTTTGGTTTTTTATTCAAGACGCGGAACCATCCCCTGTCTTTCAAAATATCAAGAATAAGAGGACAAGAGAACCGTCCCCTTGTCCCCTGTCTTTCAGTCCCTTGTCTTTCTTTGCTTCAAACAAACAATTACAAGCCCGCTCAGGCGAATTAGTATCAAACCGGTCAAATAAACCGACAGAACAAATAGGATAACCAAGCCATCTGCATTCCCCGGTTCTCTTGCAGGAAAAATAGATAATGTCTGAATGGAAGAAGAGACCAAGACAACAAAGTGTACAAGATTACTCAATAAAAAGCCAAGCAAACTAAGAAGTGAATCCGTAAAATACGCCTTCACACTTTTCCTGCGCAAAAGATATCTCATCCCAATTACTGCAAGCAAAATTGCGATCAACCCTACAGCAATATCCAAAGCCACCCATCTCGATCCGAATTTGGAAATCGAATAATCCAGCAAAACTTTAAGCCAGACCGCACATAAAGCTCCATCAATAATTGGTTTAAAATATCCCTTTTTCATCATAAATTCTCCTTATTTTCTCAAAGAAATTGGGCTCGGTTTCGATACCGTCTACCGTTCGCTTCTCCAAGAGATTTGAGGATAATACTCTTTTTTCATTATATCAAGGTTTTTCCATACCGTCAAGAAAACAAAAACAGCGGTGGATCCGAAGATCCACCCCTGAAACTTTGGTTTTTTATTCAAG
>JAZNGR010000139.1:0-6884 GCA_045576575.1 Eubacteriales bacterium | reverse complement strand
GGGTGATGAAGAATCAAAAGAAGTATATCGAATGGTCATTGAATCAAAACTCACCGGTGCAATCCAACCCTTACTGGCTTGTGAAACGTTACCGAAAGAAGCGTATGATTGCTTGGGACTTACTAAGAACGAGTCATATATTGATATTGGCGCATATAACGGCGATACGGTTTTGCGTTTTATTGACTGGACAAAAGGCTGTTATTCTCGCATTAATGCAATTGAGCCTGATCAAAAGAATTACATAAAATTAAAAGAAAATGTCGCAGGGCTACGAGAGGTCTACTGCCACCATTGTTGTTTGGATGAAAAAGTGGGGGAGAGAATCTTTGGAATGGATGGCGGACGAAAATCAAAAGTTTTGCAAACGGGAGGGGGTTCGGTTCGGGCTGAAACAATCGACCGATTGTTTGGCGATCAAAGCATCACTCTTATAAAAATGGATGTTGAAGGAATGGAAGGCGCTGTTCTTAAAGGTGCCACAGAAACCATTCGTAAAAACAAGCCGAAGATGGATGTTGCAGCATATCATCGTTCAGAAGATCTATTTACAATTCCACTACTGGTGGAGCAAATCTGTTCGGGAGCGAAGATGTATTTGCGCCACTTCTCCAGTTTGCCGGCGTGGGATACAAATTTTTATTTTAAGTGGGATGAATAAGAACTCTAAAAAGTAAGGCTCGAAGTGGTTTTTGGGAGTAAACTTCATTTTTTGCAAAGCTTATTTACTTTACGAAAATGAGCATTAAAATATGTTGACAAGATACCATATTTTGTTATATTATATTGTTATAAATATAGAAGGGGATGTATAACCATGAAAGTAATTAGAACCAATAGTTATCTTGAAACCAGTATACGCGCCGCTGAAATTTTGGCGGAACAGATTCGGAATAAACCCGATTCGGTGTTGGGCCTTGCGACTGGTTCTTCTCCTATTGGCATGTATAAAGAATTGATCAAAATGAACCAAGAGGGAACTTTGGATTTTTCCAAGATCTCTTCTATCAACTTGGATGAGTATTATGGTTTGGCTCCCGATAATGATCAAAGTTATCGCTATTTTATGAATACCAACTTGTTTGATCATGTAAACATCCGTAAGGAATGTACCTTTGTTCCCGATGGTCTGACCACGGATCCCGAGGCAGAATGTGCTGCTTATGATCGCCGTATTGAAGAAATGGGTGGGATTGATCTTCAGGTGCTTGGCATGGGTTTGAATGGTCATGTCGGCTTTAACGAGCCGGATGATCATTTCCCTGTTGGCACTCATTTGGTTACCTTAGAAGATTCCACCATTGAGGCCAATTCACGTTTCTTCGCTTCGAAAGAGGAAGTTCCCACTCAAGCGTTGAGCATGGGTTTGAAGGGAATTATGACTGCTAAGAAGATTGTAATGATCGTTCACGGCAAGGCGAAGGAAGAGACACTGAATAAAGCACTTTACGGTCCTGTTACTCCCGAAGTGCCTGCTTCAATTCTTCAGCTTCACCCGGATGTGACCGTTGTCTGCAGTTTTAATGAGTGATCAAATAGGAGGCTTTATCAAATGATTCGTTTTGGTACCGGCGGTTGGCGCGCCGAGATTGGCTCTGAATTTGTTAAGAGCAATATTTACTTAGTTGGTCAGGCGGTTTGTGACCTGATGAAAGAAGAGAATAAAACCGGCAAGCCGGTTATTATCGGATATGATCGCCGTTTCTTATCAAAAGAAGCAGGGGAGTGGTTGGCAGAGGTTTTGGCAGGAAATGGTGTTGAGGTTATCTTCCTGCGCCGCAGCACTCCCACTCCGTTAGTGATGCACACCGTAAAGAATAAAGGCCTTTATTATGGTCTTGAGGTAACTGCATCTCATAATCCCTCGATCTATAACGGTATTAAATTGATCGTTGAAGAGGGTAGAGATGCCGATGTAGATGTTACGAATCGCCTGGAGCAGTTGATTGATAAGGCGGAGGTTAAATTTATTCCTTTTGCCGATGGTCTCGAGAAAGGCTTGATCAAATATTGGGAAAATCCGTTCAACGATTTTCTGGACGATATTTTAGGTGTTATGGATGTGGATGCCATCCGTAATCGGGGTTTGCGTATTTTGTTTGACTCCATGCATGGTAGTGCCACTTATCCTTTAATGACCATTTTCTATACCGCTCGCTGCACCATTGACTTGATTCATGGAAATAAAGATGCGTATTTTGGTGGAATGATGCCTGCGCCTACTCAGAGCACCCTTCGTGAGCTTGCGGAGCAGGTGATTGAGGGCGGTTATGACCTCGGCATCGGTGTTGATGGCGATGGTGACCGTTTGGGTATCATTGATCATAACGGCGCTTATATCAGTGCTAACCAGATTTTGGTTCTGTTGTATTACTATCTCCATGAATACAAGGGATGGAAAGGTCCTGTTGTTCGTAATTTAGCTACCACCCATATGCTAGATGTTTTGGCGGAAGATTTGGGCGAAAAATGCTATGAAGTTCCCGTTGGCTTTAAATATATTTCTTCTAAGATTGATGAGGTTGACGCTGTATTGGGTGGAGAGTCTTCCGGCGGTCTGACTGTTCGCGGTCATATCCATGGCAAGGATTCCGTTTATGCCGCTTCTCTCTTTGCGGAAATGGTTTGCAAAACCGGTAAGTCTCCCAGTGAATTGTTTGCCGAATTGGAGGCGAAATACGGAAAGTTTGAGATGGTTGAATTCAATCTGCCTTTTGCGCCTGAGGCAAAGGATGAGGTGGTCAATAAGGTGATGGTAGAACGCGCCCTTCCTGAGTTTATGCAGAAGATCAAGTCTGTCAGCTATGAAGATGGCTGTAAGGTTCATTTTGAGGATAACTCCTTTGTTATATGCCGCTTCAGCGGTACGGAGCCGTTGCTCCGCATCTTTGCCGAGGGCAAGAGTGAGAGCCAGGCCCAAAGCTATATTGATGCCTGGAAAAACCTTTTGAAACTGTAATTGTATAAAAGAAAGCCCCGATCATTGATCGGGGCTTTTTTATGTGCTTTTTAGAGAATGCTGAAGTTAACTACCAAGGCGGCAAATACAATGGAAACCATCGAAAGCAGTTTGATCAGAATGTTGATGGCGGGGCCGGAGGTATCCTTGAAGGGATCGCCTACCGTATCGCCGACAACGGCAGCCTTATGCTGCTCGGAGCCTTTTCCGCCGTACTCACCGCTCTCAATATACTTTTTGGCATTGTCCCAAGCGCCGCCGGAGTTGGACATGAAAATGGCCATTAAGAAGCCGGAGGCAGTGGCGCCGGCTAACATACCGACAACGCCGGGGCAACCAAGAATCAGCCCGACAATGATGGGAACAACAATTGCAACGATTGTGGGGAGGACCATCTCTCTCAAACTGGATTTTGTGCAGAGGTCAACGCAGGAGGCATAGTCGGGGTCTGCGTTTCCTTCCATCAAACCGGTAATGGATTTAAACTGACGGCGAACTTCCAAAACAACAGATTGAGCGGCTTTGCCAACCGAATCCATGGTCAATGCTGCAAATACAAAGGGCAAGCATGCTCCAATGAAAAGACCGATTAAAACGGCGGGATTCATCAGACTGAGATTTGCGATCTTCTCGGCACCGCCCTCGATGGTGTGTACTTTGTCAATATAAGACGCCATCAAAGCGAGGGCGGTAAGGGCGGCGGAGCCGATAGCAAAACCTTTTCCGGTGGCAGCGGTAGTGTTACCAAGAGAATCCAAGGCATCGGTTCTTTGACGAACTTCCGGTTCCAAGCCTGCCATTTCGGCGATTCCGCCAGCGTTATCGGCAACAGGACCATATGCATCGGTGGCTAAGGTAATACCCAAGGTAGAGAGCATACCGACTGCGGCGAGTGCGATGCCGTAAAGACCCATATTAGCATCGGTATTTACAAAACCACCGGATACAAAATATGCAATTAAAATACAAACAGCAATAATGATGATCGGCAACGCGGTGGACAGCATTCCAAGGGAAAGTCCGCCGATGATGATGGTGGCGGATCCGGTTTCGGACTTACTTGCCAAAACTTTGGTGGGCTTATAAGAATCGGAAGTGAAGTACTCAGTTGCCTGGCCGATCAATACGCCGGCAAGAAGACCGGAAATGATGGCAAAATAAAGATTGATGTTTTCACTACCGAGTAAAAACCAAACCAAGGGCAATGCGATTACTGCGATCAAAATAGCACTGAAATTGGTGCCGCGGCTTAGGGCGCGCAACAAGTTTTTTTGCGTGGCACCTTCTTTTGTACGGATCAGATAAGTTCCTAAGATGGAACAAATGATACCAATAGCGGCCATCATTAAAGGGAGCATCATGGCGCTGATATTTCCGTTAAATGCTGCAACGCCAAGAGCGGAAGCGGAAATGATAGAGCCTACATAGGATTCGTAAAGATCGGCGCCCATACCGGCAACATCACCAACGTTATCGCCAACATTGTCGGCAATAACGGCGGGGTTGCGGGGGTCGTCTTCGGGGATTCCGGCTTCAACTTTGCCAACGAGGTCGGCACCAACATCGGCCGCTTTGGTGAAAATACCCCCGCCCACACGTGCAAATAAAGCCATGGAAGAAGCGCCCAAACCAAAGGTGAGCATTGCGCCGGTGATAGCGGATGCATCCATTTTCAAGATGAATTTCAGGATCATAAACCAGACGGAAATGTCAAAGAGACCAAGACCTACAACGGTAAAGCCCATGACGGAACCGGCTGAAAAGGCAATACGTAAACCTTTGTTTAATCCGTTGCGGCAAGCGTTAGCGGTTCTGCTGTTTGCGGCAGTGGCGATCTTCATGCCTACAAAGCCTGACAGACCGGAGAAGAAGCCGCCGGTAACAAAGGCAAAGGGGACGACCCAATTCAACATGCCAAATGCTGCCATGATGCAAAGGATTGCAAACATGCAAACAAAAAAGATGGAGACAATAGTATATTGCCGCTTTAAATAAGCGTTTGCACCCTGGCGGATCGAATCAGCGATCTTCTTCATGCGATCGGTTCCTTCGGGAAATTTTAACACCTTTCTTGCGGTCAATGCCGCGAACAGAATTGCCAAAACAGCGCAGGCGAAGGCAAAAATAACCAAATAATTTTCAAATGCTTTCATTTTAATTCCTCTCTTTTCACAATTGAAAATAAAAAGCACGACAAAATCAGGGGGCATTTCCCCTGTTTTGTCGTGCACTCTCATCTTCTCATGTGCAATATTTGCATATAATTATATCATTATTCTTAATTTTGTCAATAAAAATATTGATTACAAACAAAATTGTGATATAATTGGTTCAAAAGAAAACCAAAAGTTTCCTTATTACATTTATACGGAGAACGAAAACAATGAAAACGGAATTTGAATTAAGTTTGTTGAACGACTTTTATGAGTTTACGATGAGTAATGGCTTTTTTAACGAAGGAAAAGGGGAACAGACGGTATATTTTGATGTCTTCTTCCGTCGCGTACCGGATCGTGGCGGCTATGCAATTTGCTGTGGACTGGATCAGGTAATTGATTATATTTCTAATCTATCATATTCGGAAGAAAATATACAATTTCTGCGAGAAAAAGGTTTGTTTAAGGAAGGATTCTTGCAGTATCTTCGCAATTTTAAATTTTCTTGCGATGTTTATGCAGTGCCTGAAGGGACGCCTGTTTTTCCGGGTGAACCGATTCTTACAGTTCGCGGGCCTGCAATTCAGGCACAACTTTTAGAAACGATGTTATTGTTGACTTTGAACCATCAGAGTTTGATTGCAACCAAAGCGTCTCGTATAGTTCGTGCTGCGGATGGCAGAGCAGTTAGTGAATTCGGTGCACGTCGAGCTCATGGTACGGCCGCTGCTGTCTTGGGGGCAAGAGCAGCATATATTGCGGGGTGTGCCGGTACATCAAATGTGCTTTGTGATAAACTTTATGGAGTTCCCAGCACGGGTACGATGGCACATAGCTGGGTTCAAAGCTTTCCGACAGAATATGATGCCTTTGCCGCTTATGCCCGCAGTTATCCCGATTCTTGTGTGCTTTTAATTGACACCTTTAATGTGTTGAAATCAGGCTTGCCTAATGCGATTCGCTGCTTTGATGAGGTGCTGAAACCGCAGGGCTGTCGCCCGGTGGCGGTGCGAATTGACTCCGGTGATATTACCTATCTTTCGAAAAAAATTCGTAAAGTTTTGGATGAGGCGGGGTATCCCGATTGCAAGATTATGGTATCCAATTCCTTGGACGAGTATATTATTCGTGATTGTATCATGCAGGGTGCTAAGATTGATATTTTTGGCGTAGGGGAGAGGTTGATCACTTCTCGCAGTGAGTCGGTTTTTGGCGGAGTGTATAAGCTTGTTGCTGTGGAAGAGAATGACGGTTCGATTACTCCGAAGATTAAGATTTCTGAAAACATTGAGAAAATTACAACCCCTTGTTTCAAACAAGTATACCGGTTGTTTTCTAATGAAACGGGAATGGCAATTGCCGATTTGATCACCCTACATGATGAGGTGATTGATGAGAGCAAACCCTATACCTTGTTTGACCCCATCCACACCTGGAAGGAAAAAGTAATTACGGATTATCGCGCGGTTGCTCTTTTGAAACCGATTTTTATAAACGGTGAACTTGTTTATGAAAAGCCAACAACAAAAGAAATACGCAATTATTCTTTGGAACAAGTGGATTTGCTTTGGGACGAAGTAAAACGTTTTGAAAATCCCCATGAATACTATGTCGATTACTCTAAGGAGCTCTGGACGATTAAAAATGATTTGTTGAAAAAACAATAAGTTTATATGGTAAAAAATAACAAAAAATACCGCATCAATTTTTTTGATGCGGTATTTTTGTGCATTGTGCACAATGAAAAAAATGTTTTTTGTCGAAATGGG
>JAZNGR010000138.1:0-5418 GCA_045576575.1 Eubacteriales bacterium | reverse complement strand
GCGGTTTCCGGCTGGGATCTATTCGCCAGGGAAAGGAGGGGGTGAAGGATAAGGGGTGGAAGGTTTGCTGGAATTTAGGCAGCTTTCTTCCAGGGAACTCACAGCGGCGCTTTTGCTTGCTGGCTGTAGCGGGTCTGGATCGACCAACATATTCATGGCTACAGCGGTGAAGATACCATGACCCATTCCCCTGAAAAAGCGGCAAAAGAATTGGTTCAAAACGGTGTAACCGCTTTCTTGCCTACCACGATGACCATGGACAAAGAAACCATCGCCGCCGCCATGGAACGGATCCGTGCCTGCATGAAGGAACCCAAAGGCGCTCGGGTAATCGGGTGCCATATGGAAGGTCCCTTTATCCATCCCGCCAAGAAAGGCGCCCAAAACGGCGAATATATTGTTGCCCCTGCCATGGAGATGGTAGAGCCTTATGAGGATGTAATCAAAATTGTATCCTATGCACCTGAGCAGGATGAGGGGCATACTTTTGCCAAGGCGCTCTCCGCCAAAGGAATTGTTCCCTCCGTCGGTCATACCACAGCCAATTATGAAACCGCCAAAGGCGCTTATGAAGCCGGTGCCAAAAGCACCACTCATTTCTTCAACGCCATGCCCCCTCTCCATCATCGGGACCCCGCTGTCATCGGTGCGGCACTGGAGGGCGATGCATATATTGAACTGATTGCCGACACGATCCATGTGAATCCCCATCTCTTCCCCATCCTTACCCGCCTGAAGAAAGAGCGGATCTGCCTGATTACCGACTGTATGGAAGCAGGCGGTCTGCCCGATGGGCGCTATGCTTTGGGCGGTCAGCCGGTAGAAGTTCATGACCGCCAGGCGCGACTGCTGGACGGAACCTTAGCAGGCTCGGTGCTAAAACTCAATGAAGGAGTTCGCAACATGGCAAAATACGGCGAGGTAACCTTGGCAGAGGCTTTGATGATGGCTACCGAGAATCCCGCCCGCCTTTTAGGCATCGGCGACCAAATGGGAACCCTTTTGCCCGGCACTTTGGCAGATTTCATCCTGCTGGATGAGGAATGTAATATTCGCGCCACCTTTGTGGGCGGAGAATGTGTGTGGTGTCGCCAATGAAACGAATCGCAAGTTTTTCAGTCAACCATGACATCTTAGAACCGGGAATGTATCTTTCCCGAATCGACGGCGATGCGGTAACCTATGACATCCGCATGAAGAAACCCAACGGCGGCGTTTATTTAGAAAATGCTGCCATGCATACCATTGAGCATCTGTTTGCCACCTATGCCCGCAACAGTAAATGGGGAAAGCAGATCCTCTATGTGGGTCCCATGGGCTGCCGCACCGGATTTTATCTTCTGGTGCGGGATGCCGTATCCCATGAAGATGCCATCGAATTGGTGCGGCAGGCGATGGAATTCACTGCCGCTTTTGAGGGAGAAATCCCCGGTACCAATAAAATCGAATGCGGCAACTATTTAGAGCATGATCTTGCGGGCGCCAAGAAGGAAGCGGCTGCCATTGCTGCAACCCTTCAACGCTGGACTCCCGAAATGCTTCAATATAAGGAATAAAAATCTTGCATTAAAAATATGAGAAAAGGAAAACAGATGAATGGACTTTATCATTAAAATCATTGCTGCTGTTTACAAATTCTTATGGGGTGATCTCATCACCATCCCTCTGCCGGGCGGCACTACCTTAGGGCTTCCTCTTTTGGTATTATTGCTGATTCCTGCGGGCATCTATTTCACTATCCGCACGAAGTTCTTGCCCATAAGACTGTTTCCTGAAATGCTGAAGGTGACGATGGAAAAAGATTCCAAAAATCCCGGTGCCATCTCCGGCTGGCAATCGCTGATTGTTTCCACCGCAACGCGAGTTGGCATGGGAAATCTGGTGGGCGTTGTTGCCGCCATTTCCGCCGGCGGTGCAGGCGCGGTATTTTGGATGTGGATCACCGCCTTAATCGGCTCCGCCTCCGCTTTTATTGAAGCCACCTTGGCGCAGCTTTATAAAGAAGAAGATCCCCTCTACGGCGGATATCGGGGCGGTCCTGCCTATTATATCCAAGGGATCATCAAAGGCAAATTTAAGACCCCCTTCAAAAAATCCATTCTTGCCATCTTGTTTTCCATCTCGGGTTTGATCTGCTGGTGCGGCATCAGCCAGGTGATCGGCAACTCGGTGACCGAAGCATTTATGAACTCCTTTGAGATTCCGGTTCTGTATACCTCTATTGTTGTAACCGCGCTTGCCGCGATCATTGTGTTGCGAAAGAACACCACCGTGAAGGTGCTGGATATCATAGTCCCCATCATGGCGGCGCTCTATTTCTGTTTCACACTCTTTATCATCTTTAAAAACATCGGGCAATTACCCGATGTCTTCCACCGCATCTTTACCGAAGCATTCGGGATCCGTCAGGTCGTGGCGGGCGGCTTCGGTGCCGTTTTGATGAACGGTGTGAAGCGCGGTCTCTTCTCCAATGAAGCCGGTAGCGGATCCGCTCCTTGCGCAGCGGCTGCCGCCGAGACCGATCATCCGGTCAAAATCGGTCTTTTGCAGGCGCTGGGCGTCTTTATTGATACCATTGTCATCTGCAGTTGCACCGCTTTTATCATGTTGCTGGTGCCTGCCGAAAAACTTTCGGGGCTCTCCGGTCTTGCGTTGTTGCAGACTTCTATGGAGCACCATTTGGGCGCTTTCGGCCCCATCTTTGTGGCGATCATTCTGTTCTTGTTCAGTTTCTCCACCTTCATCGGCGTGCTGTATTATGCCCGTTCCAACGTGGCGTTCCTTTTCGGCGACAACTGGACCAGTCAGACCATCTATAAAATCATTGCACTGATCATGCTCTTTATCGGCGGACTTGCTGCCTATACCTTTGTTTGGGATCTGGGCGACGTGGGTATCGGGCTGATGACCATTGTCAATTTGGCAGTCATTGTTCCCGGATGCAAACCGGCACTTACCGCGTTAAAAGAATTTGAGACCAAACGCAAACAAAAGAAAATCGCGAAATAAGAAAAACGCTCCCTGAAAAGGGGGCGTTTTTTTGAGTGTTTTCGCAGATTTTCGCCGAAAAAGGACTTGAAAGTTCCCAAAAAATGCTATATAATAAGGGCGTATGTGCAAAACAGCATATTTAATGGAAGGAGAAATCATCATGAACTACTCACATGAAGTTGAAAGTATGTGCGTAGTAGCCAAGGGTCCCCATCATGGTCCCGCTCCCATCCCCGAAGAGGGCAGATGGGTCAAGGCTACCCAGATCAGCGATATCAGCGGTCTTTCCCACGGTATCGGCTGGTGCGCACCCCAGCAGGGTTGCTGCAAACTGACCCTGAATGTTAAGGAAGGTATCATCGAAGAGGCTCTGGTTGAGACCTTGGGCTGCTCCGGTATGACCCATTCCGCCGCTATGGCTGCTGAGATCCTTCAGGGCAAGACCCTGCTGGAAGCGCTGAATACCGACCTGGTATGCGACGCGATCAATGTGGCAATGCGCGAAATCTTCAAGCAGTTGGTATACGGCCGCACCCAGACCGCATTCTCCGAAGACGGTCTGCCCATCGGTGCTTCTTTGGAAGACTTGGGTAAGGGCTTGCGTTCCCAGATCGGTACCATGTTTGCTACCAAAGTAAAAGGCGTTCGTTATATGGAAATGGCTGAGGGCTACATTCTGAAGGTGGCTCTGGATGCCAACAACGAGTGCATCGGTTATCAGTTTGTTCACCTGGGCAAGATGATGGATATGATCCGCAAGGGCGCTGACCCCAAGGATGCTTACGAAAAGAATGTGGGCACCTACGGTCGTTTCGACGAAGCGGTGAAGTACATCGACCCCAGAGAAGAATAAGAAAGGAGGAATATTCAATGGCTACTTTTGAAGGTTATGAGAGAAGAATCGGTAAGATCCAGCCTGTATTGGAGCAGTATGGCTTCGCTACTCTGGATGAGGCAAACGAATTTTGTTTGTCCAAGGGCATTGATGTTGCCTCCATCGTGAAGGGCGTTCAGCCCATCGCATTTGAAAACGCTTGCTGGGCATACACCCTGGGTGTTGCCATCGCGCTGAAGAACGGTGATAAGTCCGCTCCCGCCGCCGCAAGAGATATCGGTATCGGTCTGCAGGCTTTCTGCATCCCCGGCTCCGTTGCCGAGACCAGAAGCGTAGGCCTCGGTCACGGTAATCTGGCCGCTATGCTGCTGGAAGAAGAGACCAAGTGCTTCTGCTTCTTGGCAGGCCACGAGTCCTTCGCCGCTGCTGAAGGCGCCATCGGTATCGCCAGAACCGCTAATAAGGCTCGTAAGGAGCCCCTGCAGGTTATCCTCAACGGTCTGGGCAAGGATGCTGCTTACATCATCTCCAGAATCAACGGCTTCACCTATGTAGAGACCGACTATGATTTCTATACCGGCGAGCTGAAGATCGTCAACACCACCGCTTATTCCGATGGGGATAAGGCAAAGGTTCGCTGCTACGGCGCCAACGATGTTTCCGAAGGCGTTGCTATTATGAAGCATGAGCATGTGGATGTTTCCATCACCGGTAACTCCACCAACCCCACCCGCTTCCAGCATCCCGTGGCAGGCACCTATAAGAAGTGGTGCGGCGAGAACGATAAGAAGTACTTCTCCGTTGCTTCCGGCGGCGGTACCGGCAGAACCCTGCATCCCGACAATATGGCTGCAGGCCCCGCTTCCTACGGTCTGACCGATACCATGGGCAGAATGCACGGTGACGCGCAGTTCGCGGGCTCTTCTTCCGTTCCTGCTCACGTTGAAATGATGGGCCTCATCGGCGCAGGTAACAACCCCATGGTTGGTATGACTGTGGCTTGTGCTGTTGCTGTAATGGAAGCCTTGAAGTAAAAACCGCTGAAATCGGCGAAGAACAAAAAGGAACTCTTTCGGGAGTTCCTTTTTTAATGCTTTTTCCCGTCTCGGCGTATCGACATACGCCTTCCCCGAGAGAAAAGCATTTCTTCATCCGATTTGAGCGGTTTTAGCCATGTGAAAGGGGCTTGAAAAAATTGTTTGAAACCTTCAACCCGAGCGCCGAAGGCGGTTACCCGACGGCATTAATGGGGGCCCCGACAAAACATCGTTTTGTTGGGGAAAAGGAACAAAAAATGACATAAGCGGAAGTTTCTAATATTTTAGAAACGGAGCGGTTTTCATTTTTTGTTCCGCACGCCAAGCGGCTCGGTTTGGAGGTAGCAAAGGGCATAAAATAAAAAGGGAAATATCGAAAACTCGATATTTCCCTTCCTTTTTATGGTCTCTAAGGCAGAGCCTTATTAAAAAAGTTCTTATTTTTCTTGCCCTTTGCGGTTCAGACTATTTTTACAGCCCCTTTTTACATTAAAAGATCAATGGCACCGGGCTGCACTTTGATGTGCGCTTCGGTTACCTCGCCGCCGCGCTCGC
>JAZNGR010000137.1:0-3013 GCA_045576575.1 Eubacteriales bacterium | reverse complement strand
CGCTTGGCTCCCGACCTGCCCGAGCAGGTGTATCCCCGCCCCAATCAAAAATTGGTTTTGAAAGAGCGTGTGCCCATGTCTTTTGTTCAGCAAGGGGGCTTCGCCTGGCGGAAATCCGAGTATTATTCTTCCGATGCCCTGCCGGTGAAGATGGCAACGGCAACTCTTTATCCGCGGGGCTCACTTATTGCCGCTGAAGCGGAGCACGGGGTCTATTGCATTGTGGATCTTCAGAAGGAGACCGCCGGCTTTTTGGATCTGGATATTGAGGTCCCCCAAGAGGCCATGATCGAGATCGCCTGGGGAGAGCACCTTGCAGACGGAAGAGTTCGTACCTCGGTGCGGAATTTCACCTGCCGATATAAAGCAAAGGCAGGGCGCAATACCTATCTTAATCCCTTCCGCCGTTTGGGTTGCCGCTATCTGCAGCTCTTTATTTACGCTCCCGAGGCGAAGGTGCATTATGCAGGCATCCGCCCGACTCTGTATCCTTTGAAGGAAAAGCCCTTTTCGGGCAGTCCCCTGCAGGAGAAGATCTATGGAGTGGCGGTGGAGACCCTGCGCCATTGTATGCATGAGCATTATGAGGATTGCCCTTGGCGTGAGCAGGCTCTTTATAATATGGATTCCCGCAATGAGATGCTCTTTACTTATTATGCTTTTGATGATACCGTATTTATCAAATCGAATTTGGAACTGATGACCCATGGCCTGCGGGCAGATGGATTTTTGCCCCTTTGCTTTCCTGCCGGATTGGATCTACCGATCCCTTCCTTTAATCTTGCTTATTTCCTGCAGATGGAGGATTACCTTCATTATACGGGCGATATGGCGTTCATTAAGGAAAAATACCCCTTTATGCAGAAACTGATGCAAGCCTTTCTGGATCGTCCCAAGAAAAAGGGGCTGTATCCCAATTTCCCCCAGCCGGAATTCTGGAATTTCTATGAATGGAAGCCGGGGCTGGATGGCAGTGAGCCCGAAGGGGCCGCATCGGTAGATGCTCCCTTTAATGCCTTTTTGGCGCTGGCGCTTCAAAGTATGGCAAGAATGGCGGTCGCTTTGGGGGAGAAGGATCCCTATTCCGCTATAGCGACCCAATTAAATCAAGAAATGGCGGCCCAATTCTTTGATGAGGAGAAAAAACTTTTCCGCTCCTTTGATAATCGCCGCTTTGAGGAGTATAGCGTTCTGACCAATAGCCTTTGCCTGCTTTCGGGTGCCGCTGATGGGCTGGACCATACTGCGATCTGTAAGCTTTTGGTGGCTAATGGCGGTGTAAAGGCAATTCCCTGTACAGTCAGCATGAGCCTGTATCGCTTCGAGGCCCTCTTAAAAGAGGATCGGGAACGGTATGCACCGCTGATCTTGGCAGAGATTGATCGGGTCTACGGCGCTATGCTGGAGCAGGGCGCCACCACCTTTTGGGAGACCGCCCTCGGCGAAAAGGATTTTCGCGGCGCGGGCTCTCTCTGCCACGGCTGGTCTGCTTTGCCCATCTATTATTATCAAACTCTGTTATAAAAAATGTGCAGTCCCTTTCGGACTGCACATTTTTTTATTCTTCAATGGCCGCTTTTTGGGTGTTGGTCTTTTGAATGATCTCATAGGTTTCATCGGAGAATTTGCGGCTGCGGTCATATTTATAAAGACCGTTTTGCTCCTGCTCCACATCCGTCAGCTGTGTATAGCAAAATCCGCAGATCTTGGGATGCTCCAGCAGAATGGTGGTCAGTGCCGCATAGCGTTCGGCGAATTCCTCTTCGGTTTTTGGGGCGTTGCCGTAGCCCCAGCCGTCGGGGCGGTCGGCAGACCAAACAGCGCCGCCGTATTCGCTGACCCAATAGGGCTGGCCCCGATAGCGGTCATAACCCTGTCCGCAGCGCTTGGGCGCCTTGATCTGAAAAACAGCGCTGGGATCCTGCAGCATTTTTTCATAATGAGCCTTCATCTCTTCGGAATCCTGCACATAGTCGTGTACATCGTAAAGATCGGTCAGCCCATGGGGCCCGCCGGAGGAACCGATCACCGGCCGATAGGGATCCATGGCCTTGGTGATACGGTAGAGATTATCCAGTGTGGCGGTATCCCCGCCCTTCTGATGGTAGTATTCATTTTCGGGGGCCCAGCCGACAATGGAGGGGTGGTTGTAATCCCGTTTGATGGCCTCCAGCCATTGGGGCAGATAGATCTGCATCCGATCGGCGGTACTGATAAAGTCGCCGTTGGCATATTCCCCCCAAACAAGGTAGCCCAATTGATCCGCCCAATAAAGGGATCGCTCTTCAAAGATCCGCTGATGGAAGCGGGCGCCGTTGAAGCCCAGCTCCATGGAACGCTCGATATCCCGCTTCAGAAACGCCTCATCGGGCGCAGTATAGATCCCTTGCGGATGAAAGCCTTGATCTAAGATCAACCGCATAAAGACCGGTCGGCCGTTGAGATGCAGGGCACCGTCTTTTAAGGCGATCTTGCGGAAACCGCAATAGCTTTCCACCCGATCGCCGCTTTCCAGGGAGAAGACCAGATCATATAAATGAGGCTGTCCGATATCCCAAAGCTTGGGATCTTCGATCTTCAGGGTCAGAGCGGCAAAGCCGTTGGTGGTCGCGACCGCGCCTTCCACCAGTTTTTCTCCCTCATAAGAGAGGACAGCGTGGAAGATGTCGTCCCCTTCAACCTCTGCTTGCAGTAAAACCGTGCCGTTGTCGGCAAAGGCATCGGTTTTTACATATTTAATGTAGTTTTTCGGCAAAAACTCCAGCCAGACCGTCTGCCAGATGCCGGTGGTGCGGGTATAGGAGCAAAGGGCGGAATGATATTGCATACATTGCTTGCCTCCCGGTTGACGGAGGTTGCGCAGATCGTCTTCCGCATAAAGGGTAAGGGTGTTTTCCCCTTCCTGCAAGAAGGCGGTGATATCAAAGGAAAAAGAGGTGTATCCGCCGATATGCTCGCCGACTTTTTGCTCATTGACCCAAAGGATGCAGTGGTAATCCACCGCACCGAAATG
>JAZNGR010000136.1:0-3699 GCA_045576575.1 Eubacteriales bacterium | reverse complement strand
GCGCCGTGAGGACCGACGATGGACTGCTCAATGATAATGGGCGCGCCCTCTTTCATAGCAATGACTAAGTAATTATCTTCGTTGATGGTGATACCGGTAATCCCGTTGCCGTCCTTTCCGGCTTCACCCTGGATGCCCTGCTCGCCCTGGATACCCTGCTCACCTTGGATACCTTGCTCGCCCTGGGGACCTTGCTCACCCTGGGGACCCTGAGGACCGGTGGCACCCGTGGCGCCTGTGGCACCGGTTTCACCTTGAGGACCTTGCGGTCCTTGAGGTCCGGTGGCGGAAACGGTGGTGGGGGTCCAGGTTATTCCGTTATCGGTTGAAATTTCCCAAAGATTGGTGGTTGTATTGATGCGCACCTGGGGTGCGATAGCATCCTTGCCGGCTTCGCCTTGGGGACCTTGAGCGCCGGTAGCGCCCGTTTCGCCCTGAAGACCCTGGGGACCGGTAGCGCCTGTTGCACCAGTTTCACCCTGGGGACCCTGAGGACCGATAGCACCCGTGGCGCCGGTTGCACCCTGAGGACCTTGAGGACCGGTAGCACCGGTCTCGCCCTGATCGCCTTTTTCTCCGGTTGCTTGTACGCCGGTGGAGGTCCAGGTTGCGCCGTTATCGGTGGAAATCTCCCATTCATTGGTAGAAGCGTTGATACGGATCTGAGGAGAAATGCCATCCTCGCCGTCTGCGCCTACCACGTTTTCAAAGATAAATTCACGACCATTGGTCAAAACGATGGTCATTTTGCGGGTGGCACGGTCGATGCTGATAGACGCAATACTGTCGCCTTGGGGGCCTTGAGGTCCGGTAGCACCGGTCTCGCCCTTTTCACCCTGGGGACCCTGGGCGCCGGTAGCGCCGGTCTCGCCTTTTTCGCCTTGAGGACCTTGAGCGCCGGCAGCACCGGTCTCGCCCTTTTCACCCTGGGGACCCTGGGCGCCGGTAGCGCCGGTCTCGCCTTTTTCGCCTTGAGGCCCTTGAGCGCCGGTAGCACCGGTCTCGCCTTTTTCACCCTGAGGACCTTGGGCACCGGTAGCGCCGGTGTCACCCTTTTCACCCTGGGGACCCTGGGCGCCGGTAGCGCCGGTGTCACCCTTTTCACCCTGGGGACCCTGGGTGCCGGTAGCGCCGGTCTCGCCCTTTTCACCCTGGGGACCTTGAGGACCGGTAGCGCCGGTCTCACCTTTTTCACCCTGGGCGCCGGTGTCGCCCTTATCGCCCTTATCTCCTTTGGGTCCTTGGATACCGCTGGCACCCACTACTTTACCCAAATTGACGCTCTTTTCATCAGAAAAGGTCAGTACCAATTCGCCGGATTCGTTGATGTCAACATTGGTGATGCTGACTCCATCAATTCCGTCTTTTCCGTTGGCGCCATCCTTGCCGTCGGTTCCGTTGATACCATCTTTACCGTCAGCACCATCTTTACCGTCAATGCCGTCTTTACCGTCAACACCGTCCTTACCGTCGGCACCATCTTTTCCGTCAGCGCCGGCTTCACCCTTCATACCGAAGGCATTGCCGATATTCAGCTTGGTATCGTCGGAAAGGGTTAGGATTAGTTGTTCTTTTTCATTGAAAGAAGCGGATTTTATGGTTTGAATATTGCTTGCTGCCAACTGAGAAAGGGCGATCGCCCATTCTTCTTCGGTTCCGCCATAGCCATGTTCTTTGGCAAGCTCATAGGCGGATTTTCCGCCAAGAGAGTCTAACCATTCCTGCACAGTACCGTCATATCCATTTTCTACCGCCAATTCGTAGGCGGATAATCCGTTGGTTACTGTTACGGAAGCGGGTTGACCTCCTTTCTTATGAACGAGCGCTGCCATTCCTGCGGAAATACCGATCACCACAACAATGGCAATTATGATTGAAAGTGTTTTTTTCCAAACTTGCGTTTTCATTTTTTCCTCCAAAAATAAAAAAGTGCGGCTACCGAAGCAGCCGCACAAAAAACGCAAACTCCGATAGTCGCCAAACTAACTCAATGTGAAATGGGGCGTACCCATATTCGAATTGATGGAATTTGCATTTTTATCAAATTCACAATCCGAATATAGTATGCTCAAAAAGAGCGCAGTTTTTCTAATGAAAAGAAAAAATACACCCAATTTCACATTTATTAAGTTAGTTTGGCAAGTTTAGTTTATCACAGTTTGTCAAGAATTGCAAGAAAATGTAGAAAGACTCCCATGGGAGTCTTTCTATTTCGCTGCTGAGAGCATATTTTCGATGAAGATGCGTTTTTCGGGGCCCCCGCAAAACCCTATGGTTTTGTGGGGAAGAGGAGACACCGGCCCAAAACGGTTTTATTTCGCTGTTTTCAGCGAAATAAACCGCCATGGCCGGATGTTGACGAGGTGGGGTCCTTGATGAGCACATGGGTCACCGCGCCGATCAGCTTGCCGTTTTGGAGGATCGGCGAGCCGCTCACGAGTGTGTCAATATAGGACCAACATTTTCAGCGCTGACTCCAAAGGAATAGATCAAACTTTCGCTTTCTGTTTTCAAGTGTGATTTCTGCGGCATTTAACACCGCATTGACGGCGGTGTTAAATGCTTCATAGTTGTCTTTTTTATACCATTGGTCAAGTTGTGTGCCGCTCAGTTTAACGCCTACGGATTTTGCATACTTGGGCAAAAGTCTGCGAACAGTTGAATCAAAAATGCTGTAGTCATCTCTACTATAAATTACCGTGTTATGTAAGCAACAATATTTACTGGCGAAGGAGAATAGTTTTTTGTCAAGCCCACGATAAATTTCGCAAACCACCGAAGGATCACCGCTTGCTACCCGCTCATCAAAGTCAGGAATAGTGCGGATGTTTTCAACTAATGCTGGTAAAAGGTGTAAACTTTTATATCGAAAACACTGTGTTGCATATAAAAGATCAAGCAGGACTATTTTTGCGGTGATCGCTTCGGGATCATAATTAAAAGGGACTTTTTTCAGCTGCTTATGGAGCAACGGTTCTGTAAGGCAATATGGTGTTTTGCTTACTTCACTTTCTGCTTGTTTTAAGATTTCCTTATTTGTTAATTCTAATAAATGTTGCATTGATATAATTTCTTGTTAAAGACCGAATTAACTGCGAATAAACGTATTATAGTAAGTTCCGCTTTGATATGCTCTATAATCTCCGTCTGTGAGCTTTTCTGCCGCATAAGAAGCATTGGACATATTAGTAGAATTGAGGGTTGTTTGATTAGTTAACCAACTTCCGGAATAGAAATTATAGATGCCATATTTCCAACCGGTTGTAACTTCAAAATGAGCCTCAGTTAAGCCAGACTTATAAAATGTTCCGTCATTAAGCCGTTTAACATTTTTGGGAATGGTGATGCTCTTTAAAGCAGAACAATTATAAAATGCACCGGAATCAATTGTGGTCACGCTTTCCGGAATGGTTATTTGCGCAAGGGAAGTACAGCTCGAGAAAAAACTATCCGGAATAGTGGTGATTTGATTAGGAATATTAACGGTTGTTAGTGCAGAACAACTGCTAAAAACTCCTTTTCCGAGAGAAGTAACGCTATTGGGAATATGGACTGCTGTCAAATTGGTGCAGTTCTGAAATGCGAATTCGCCAATAGAAGCGACACTATTAGGAATATCTATAGTATTTAGTGCTTTGCAATTATAGAAGGCGCTATCTCCAATAGAAGCGACACTATTAGGAATATCTATAGTATTTA
>JAZNGR010000135.1:0-8443 GCA_045576575.1 Eubacteriales bacterium | reverse complement strand
TCTATCCCGGAGATGTTTTTTCTCTGGACAACGAGCAATATCAGATTGCCCAATGATCATCAAAACCCTTCGTCTTGAAAATTTCAGAAATTTTGAGGATGAAACCTTTTCCTTTGATGAGAAAATCAATATTTTGGCAGGCAATAATGCGCAAGGAAAGACCAATTGCATTGAAGCCATCTATTTTTGCTCCTGTTTAAAGAGTTATCGGGTGCTCAAAGAAGAGCAGTTGATTCGTTTCGGAGCAGAAAATGCCGGTATTACATTGGATTTTATGGTGGATGGAAAAGAAGAACAGTTAAAGATCCTCTTTTCCAAAGGAAAGCCAAAGGAATTTCGATATAACGGATTGGCGGTCTCTCGCCTTCGGGATCTTTTAGGTTGTTTTCAATCGGTGATCTTTACACCGGACCATCTGAATCTCATTAAAGAAGGACCTCATAAGCGCCGCGCTTTTTTGGATATGGCGCTTTGCTCGCTGGATCTTCAATATACCGATCAATTGCTGAATTATCAAAAGATCCTGAAGAACCGCAACGCGCTTTTAAGGCAATGTAAGGATCGTCCCGAACTGGCAGAGATGCTGTTTGTTTGGGATGAAAAACTGGCAGATGCCGGCGCTTATATTGCCAGAGCAAGAGCAGAATATTTGGAATTGCTTTCGTTTTTCGCTAAAGGTTTTTACAGGGAGATCTCTCAAAAGAATGAAAAGCTGAAGTTGATTTATCTGAATGCCTTTACCAAAGACACCGTGTCAAGGGAAGAATACCGGCAGTTGTTTTTAAATCGTCTGCAAAAAATGCGGGAAACGGATCTTGCCATGGGGCAGACCATGAGTGGTATTCATAAAGACGATATTTTGATCTTGCTTTCCGGCAAAAGTATGAAGTTTTTTGCTTCTCAAGGGCAGATTCGCTCGGCGGTTTTGGCCATGAAATTGGCAGAGGCGGAATGTATTACCCAAAAATGCGGTTCCCAACCGGTTCTGCTGCTGGATGATATCCTTTCCGAACTGGATGCCAAGCGCCAAAAGTTCATTTTTGAACGAATGGCAGGGCATCAAACGATTCTTTCCACCTGTGAATTGGGAAAGATCCGTAAAAAAGGCGATAAAGTATTTACCATTAAAGAAGGAAAGGTGGGGAGAATCCGTGTATCTGCATCTGGGTCAGGATGTTCTGATTAAAAAAGAACATATCATCGGGATCTTCGATATGGATAAAGCCACCGTTTCCAAACGCACCCGTGCTTTTTTGAAAGAAAAGGAAAAGGAATTTAAGTTGATCAATGTGGCAACCGATATTCCGAAATCCTTTATTGTGTGTAATTGGGGAATGGATGTGGTGGTCTATATCTCCCAAATCTCCCCGCAAACGCTTTTAAAGCGTTGTAATGAAATTAAAAAGTTATCTTACATTTAAGTTATAGACAAGGAGAAATAAAAAATGGATCAGACAAAAGTCACCAACCAATACGACGAGTCCTCGATTCAGGTATTGGAAGGATTGGAGGCGGTGCGCAAGCGTCCCGGCATGTATATCGGCTCCACTTCCATCCGGGGCTTGCATCATCTGGTATATGAAATCGTGGATAACTCCATTGATGAGGCCTTGGCAGGCTATTGCGATACCATTAAGGTATCCCTTTTGCCCGGCAATATTGTGGAAGTCTGCGATAATGGTCGTGGTATCCCGGTGGGAATCCATCCCAAAATGGGAATCCCGACGGTTGAGGTCGTCTTTACCGTCCTTCATGCCGGCGGTAAGTTTGGCGGCGGTGGATATAAGGTATCCGGCGGTCTTCATGGTGTAGGTGCATCGGTTGTAAACGCCCTTTCCGAATGGTTAGAGGTAGAGGTAAAAGACGGCGAGCATATCTATACCCAAAAATACCAGCGCGGCCATTCCGGCAGCTCCTTGCAAAAAATCGGCGATACCACCGAGAAGGGAACCACCGTTCGCTTTTTGGCAGACAATGAGATCTTTGAAACGCTGGACTATGAATTTGATGTTCTGCTGAAGCGGTTGCGGGAGCAGGCATTCTTAAATGCCGGTTTAAAAATCGAATTTGAAGATAGACGCCCCGGAAAAGAGCAGAAAAAGGTGCTTCATTATGAGGGTGGTATTCGGGAGTTCGTAACCTATCTTAATAAGAATAAAGAACCCATCCATGAGGATGTGATCTATATCAGCGGGATGAAGGGAACCTCCATGGCAGAGATCGCCATGCAGTATACCACCCGTTATGATGAGACCCTCATTTCCTTTGCCAATGATATCAATACCACCGAAGGCGGTACTCATGAGACCGGCTTTAAGGCGGCGATGACGCGGGTGATCAATGATTATGCCCGTAAGTGCGGCGCCCTGAAGGAAAAGGATAGTGATCTTTCCGGCGATGATGTACGCGAAGGCTTAACGGTGATCATCAGCGTGAAGGTGGAAGAGGCGCAGTTTGAAGGGCAGACCAAGACTAAACTGGGCAACAGCGAGGTTCGTGGCCTGGTCAGCTCTATTATTACCGAAAAACTCAATGAGTTCTTCGAGGAGAATCCCAAGATCGCCCGCACCATTATCGGAAAAGCGGTGGATGCTTCCCGCGCCCGCGAGGCCGCCCGTAAGGCAAGAGAGACCGCCAGAAAGAGCGCACTTTCCACCTCCATGAGCTTGCCCGGTAAGCTGGCCGACTGCCAGAGTAAAGATAATAAGTATACCGAAATTTATATCGTCGAGGGTGATTCCGCAGGCGGCTCCGCCAAAAGCGGCCGCGATCGGAAGTTCCAGGCCATCCTCTCCCTTTGGGGAAAGACCCTGAATGTGGAAAAAGCCCGCTTGGACCGTGTTTATAATAATGATAAATTGCAACCCATCATCGCCTCTTTGGGGACCAATATCGGTGCGGATTTTGATATTACCAAATTGCGCTACGGCAAAGTCATTATCATGGCGGATGCCGACGTGGACGGTGCCCATATCCGTACCCTGCTGTTGACCTTCTTCTTCCGCTTTATGCGTCCTTTGGTGGAAGGCGGCTATGTTTATACCGCGGTTCCTCCCCTTTATAAGTTGGTCAAAGGCAAGGAGACCCGCTATGCTTATTCCGATGAAGAGCGGGATAAGATCTCTGCAGAAATGCGGGGCGAGGACGGAAAGGGCAAGGTAGAGATCAGCCGTCATAAGGGTCTTGGTGAGATGAACCCCGAAGAACTTTGGGAAACCACCATGGATCCCACCGTTCGGACGTTGAAACAGTTTACTTTGGAAGATGCCATCGCTGCCGATGAGACCTTCTCCCTCTTGATGGGTGAGAAAGTAGAGCCCCGTAAGGCATTTATCGAAGAGAATGCTAAGTATGTCAGCAATCTGGATGTATAAGGAGGTGGACGAAGATGGCAAAAGAAAATCATTTTGATATTTCCAACTACGAAAATCAGTATATTATCCCGGTCGATCTGGTGAAGGAGATGAAAAGCTCCTATATCGACTATGCCATGTCGGTCATCGTTGGGCGTGCGCTCCCCGATGTGCGGGACGGTCTGAAGCCGGTTCATCGCCGCATCCTTTATGCGATGTATGAAGACAACTTGACCAGCGATAAACCCTTCCGTAAGGCAGCAACCTGCGTGGGTGACGTGCTGGGTCGGTACCATCCCCATGGCGATGCTTCGGTTTATGATGCTCTGGTGCGCTTGGCGCAGGATTTCTCCTTGCGTTATCCCTTGGTAGAGGGCCACGGAAACTTCGGTTCTATTGACGGCGACCCTGCCGCGGCATACAGATATACCGAAGCAAGAATGTCCAAGATCTCCAATGAGATGCTCAAGGACATTGAAAAGGATACCATCGACTGGGATCCCAACTTTGATGAGACCCGTAAAGAACCCCATGTGCTCCCCGCAAGATATCCCAACCTGCTGGTCAACGGCTCTTCGGGTATCGCCGTTGGTATGGCAACGGATATTCCGCCCCATAACTTAAGAGAAGTGGTAGAAGGTGCCATCGCGGTATTGGATAATCCCGAGATCGAAGTGGATGAACTTTGCGAGATCATCCAAGGTCCCGATTTCCCCACCGGTGCCATCATTATGGGCAGAACCGGAATCCGCAATGCTTATCGTACCGGTCGCGGAAAGATCTATGTTCGCGCCCGTGCCGAGATTGAGGAATGGAAGGATGACCGCTATCGCATTGTGGTAACGGAAATTCCTTATATGGTAAGAAAAGCAGCGCTGATCGAAAAGATTGCCGAAGAGGTAAAAAGCGATCGCATCCCCGGCATCTCCGATATTCGGGATGAATCGGCGCAGGATATCCGTTTTGTGATCGAACTGAAAAAGGAAGCCAATCCTCAGGTTATTTTGAACCAACTTTATAAATATACCGATATGCAAGCCACCTGCTCCATCATTATGCTGGCGCTGGTGGATGGGCAACCGCGGGTATTGACCATCAAGCAGATGCTGGAATATTATCTGGAGCATCAGAAAGAGGTCATCCGCCGCCGTACCGCCTTTGAGATCAAAAAGGCCGAGGCAAGAGCCCATATTTTGGAAGGTCTTCTGAAAGCCATCGACCATATTGATGAAGTAATTGAGATCATCCGCGGCAGTAAGCATATTGCCGATGCGAAGGAGCGGTTGATGGAACGCTTTGATCTGGATGAGATTCAGGCGCAAGCCATTGTGGAGATGCGTTTGGGTCAACTTTCCGGCTTGGAGCGGGAGAAGATCGAAAATGAATATAAGGAACTGACCGCCAAGATTGATGATCTTAAAGATATTCTGGCAAATGAATATCGGGTCAATGATATCATCAAAACCGACATGAGCGAGATCGCTCGTAAATACGGCGATGATCGCCGCACCGAGATCGGTCATGGCGATGTGGGTCTGGAAGATGAAGATCTGATCCCTGTTGAAGATTGCATCTTTACCATGACCGAAGCCGGCTATATCAAACGTCAGTTGGTGGATACCTATAAAGCCCAGCATCGCGGAGGCCGCGGCATCACCGGCATGAAGACCAAGGAAGCCGATGTGGTAAAGAGCCTCTTTGCGGCATCCACTCATGATACCATTTTGTTCTTTACCACCCTAGGTCGTGTGTATAAACTTAAAGGATATGAAGTGCCCGAGAGTTCCCGCATTGCGAAAGGAACCAATGTGGTGAACCTCCTGCCTTTGATGAGCGGCGAGAAGGTCAACGCCATGATTCGGGTAGAAAACTTTGAAGAGGAAGGCTATTTAGTGATGGCTACCCGCAACGGTACCGTCAAAAAGACGCCCCTCAAGGATTATTCCAATATCCGCAAGACCGGCGTGATCGCCATCATTCTGGAAGAGGGCGATGATCTCATTGATGTGGTCCTCACCGATGGTACCAATAATATTATGTTGGCATCCCATGAAGGCAAAGCCATTCGCTTTGCGGAAGAGGATGTGCGCTCCATGGGTCGTGTTACCCGCGGCGTGCGCGGTATCCGCCTCAATGAAGGGGACTATCTGGTAGGAATGTGTATTCAGAAGGAAGGCGCCGATTTCCTTACGATCACCGAAAATGGTTACGGAAAACGTACCGCAGTGGAAGAATATCGCCTGCAGACCCGCGGCGGTAAGGGGATTTCCAACTATAATATTACCGAAAAGACCGGTCTGGTTTCTTCTGTCCGTATGGCGGAAGAGGGCGAAGATTTGTTGCTGGTGACCAGCGGCGGCATCATCATGCGGACCAAGGTGGAAGAGATTTCCAAGCTCTCCCGTAGCACTCAGGGCGTGCGTGTGGTTCGCTTGGGCGATGGTGTTACGGTAATTGATACCGCGTTGGCGGCAAGAGAGGAAGAATCGGAAGAAAGCACCGAGGAAGGTGCAGAAACGGAATAATTCTTTTGTAAAGTCGCAAAGTGTATTGTTTTCACAACATCAAGTGCTATATAATTTAAAATAGTAGTGTTATAATTTTATTACTTTAGTATCATAAGGAGGATAACGCTATGGTACGTAATGCAAGAAAATGGTTGAGCGCTGTTTTGGCAGTGGTGATGATGATCTCCATGATCAGCATCTTAGCCGTTGCCGAGGAGCCCGCTCCCGAACCCCCCGCTACCAATGTTCTTTATACCGAGGACTTTAAAGTTAATGGCGGTGCGCTCAATAAAGAAGGAGTGAATCTGATTGGCGGTCTTATTTTGACCCAAACCGAATTTGCTCTTACGATTGATAAGCATGCGGATAATTCTGTTTATGTTTATGCAAGCGAAGATGGCGTAAAAGGAACAAAACTCGGAACTGTTGGAAGAGAGACCGAGCATGGTGCGATCACTGTGCAGATCCCCAACCATCTGAACGACTTTATTGTAACGCTGGAATCCAAAGACGGAACCGTCGCGAATGATTATGCGCTTCGTTTGGAAAAAGGAAGAGTAGTTGTTGAAGCCGATCAGTTGATGACCACGGAGAACGAAGACGGAAGCATGTATTATGCGGTTCCTTATGATGTAACATCCATTCGTTTTAAACTGATCAAACAAGACGAAGCGGAAACCTGGATCGTTACCAAAGAAGGCGGCGAAGTTTTGACCGCTGCTGCCAATGGTTATTATACGGTAGATCTCCTTGCCGGCGAGGAAGTAAAGATCCATTTGGAATTTGTGCCCTCCAAGGAAGAGGAAGTACCGGATTTCTATGATTTCACTCTTGCGCGCAAGGTGAATACGGAAAATGAACTGAAAACATTGGAAGCCGCCGGCTGTGTGGTAGAGAAGAGCGACGATACGGCTTATACCGTAACCGTTCCCAAGAATCTGACCCAAGTGGATCTGAAGATGACCTTCTCTGTTGAAACGGTCGTAACGGTAATTAATATGTATACCGGCGAAGAGATCGCTGCAAATGGAGATCTTTATTCGGTGAATTATACCGAAAATGATGATGTGATCTATCAGGTGACGGTTGAAGCTCAAAATGGGGATATCGCAACCTATGATGTTGCGTTGACTCGGGTGAAGAGCACCGAATGTGCGCTGATCGGGATCAATCAGGTAACCGCAGTGACCGGTGGTTATGAAGCCAAGACCGAAGCCAAGACCTTCTATGTCAACGCGATCGTTTCCCCCTATGCAACCTATGAACTTTATGCCGATGCCGCTTGCACCCAAGCCATTGCAGATGCGTTCATTCAGTTGAAGGCAGCAAAAACCGAGCTTTATCTTGTGGTCGTTGCAGAAGATGGGGCAACCAAGTCTCAGCCGGTCAAATTGACGATTCAAACCACGGCTACCGATTTTAAACATGAAGAAAAAGAAGAAGTCATCTATCAGGAATACACCAATTTCGGCAAAGTGGCCGTAACCGGCGGTACCAGCCTGATTGAAAATACCGATGAGGAAGCCAAGTATGCCGGTATCATCTATGTGAAGGGTTCTGCTATCGGCAAGAAGATGCACTTTGCAATGGAAGCGCTGAATGAGTATGAGCCCAAGGGTGTGCGCCTTTATGCCGATATGAATAAGACCATCCTGCTGAATAATGCTTTGGATCTGGTTCCCGACAGCATCAAAACCAATCTCTATGCGGTTTTGGAAGTCAACGGCGTGAAGGAAGAGTATCAGGTGATCATCACCAGCGATATTTCCTATACGTTCAAGGATCTGAAAGAGGACGATTGGGCGAAGAAATATGCGGAAGCCTTGGGAACTGCCGGCTTGATGAACGGATTCCCCGGCGGCGAATTCAAGGGCAATAATCCTTTGACCCGTAATGAAATGGCAGCGTTGATGGTTCGCTTGGCAGGTGCAAATAAAGAGTTGTATGCCGAGGTTGCTTATAAGTTCCAAGATCCCTCTGCCGATTGGGCAGTCAACTATGTGAAGGCTGCTACCCGCATCGGTTTGATCGACGGTAGCCCTGTAACCAATGCCGACGGCGAGGTAGAGGGTTATACCTATGACGGTGACCGCAATGCCACCCGCGCTGAATTTGTGAAGGTGCTGGGCAATGCGCTGTTGATCGGAACCGAATATGAGGATGTGACCGAGCTGTATAATGAACAGAAGAGCACGATAGATGCCAAGGTGGAAGAACTCAAGTTCAAGGACATCGAAAAGGTTCCCGATTGGGCGAAGCCTTATATCTATGTGGCAGTCGATGCCGGTTGGATCAACGGCTCTTCCGAAGTAGACGGTGTTTATCTGAACGCAGAAAATGAGATCAACCGTTTTGAGGTTGCCGCCATTGTTGCTCGTGCCATTGAGTTGGTAGCGTAAGGCAATGGAAAAATCATCCAATGAAGAATAAAAAAAGACACCGCTTGGGCAGACCTTCGTAAGGAATAAGCGCCTTAAAATTCAAGATTTTGGCGCAAATCTGTGTTAAAAATACTCGTCATCCGTCAGAGAGCCTTACATTTTATGCCTTGCTTTGCATCCAAACTTTTGAATTTTAAGGTGC
>JAZNGR010000134.1:0-1731 GCA_045576575.1 Eubacteriales bacterium | reverse complement strand
AGGGCGGGCAGGATATTATCAAAGGCAGGTTCTAAAGCGGGGCTTTCCAAAATCGGCGTTATGGGAACGATCAGCAGAACACCCAAGGCGATGATCAGAATCGTCACAATGGAGGAAGTTGCCACCGCGATGGTGGAGATGATCTCCCCTTCTTTAGAGCCGGGCTTGACCTCGGCGTTTTCCATGGCATTCATGGCGCAAGGGGCTTTCAGGTTAGTAATATTACCGGTCACAAAGGCAAGATACGAGCTGCCTGCGCCCAGCATGGGAATATAGGTGAATACTTCGATGAGCCCCACGGTCCAGAAAATGGGAGCTACACCGATCAGCCCCTTCAGCACTACGCCCCAATCGGGCTTCAACTGAAAGAGAACGGCAACCAGCAGCGGAAAGGAAGCAATGGCCACGCCTGCGATGGCGCCCCAGATGCGACCGTCCAGATGGATCTGCTCTTCATAAGGTCTTTTTTTCATGGTTCTCTCCTCCTTATACGATCCAATTGGTAATGGGAATAGCAGAGGCCATTCCGATCAGCATACAAACAGGCAGGGCATAATCATTGAGCCATTGCCATTTGGTCACCTTCATCAAAAGACCCATCAGCGCCATACAAACGGCGGAGACCGCCATTACAAACACCGGGATCCAGCCGGTAAGACCGCTGCTGATATCGCAGAAGATCAAGCCCATAAAGGCGCTGACCATCCCCATAAAGAGGGCATTGGTCACGATCTCGCCCCATTTGGTATCCTTTTGCTTCATTTTATCCATACCGCCCTGGATCCGCTTACAGAGGATGGGAACCAGCACCAGACCCACGATAATACCGAGGGTCATTACAATGGTGATATTAAGGAACTGCTCTCCATTGACCGCGGTGGCGGAATCGGACAGGGAGGTTCCTGCGGCCTTGGCGGCATTTTCGGCGGCGGTCAGCTCATAAGTAAGGGCGCCGATGACCGAAAGGCGAAGCCAAGGAAGGGCCAGACCCAATTTCTTGGACAACACGATAACGCCCATCAGGATCGAAACGGCGGGCGCGACGGTGAAGATCGCGGAAGAGACCACCGTTTTCCGCAGCTTGGTCTTGGCGATGCCCATCTCTACCCCCGCCTTCCAGGCACGGATCAGAAAGAAGATGGACTGGGCAGTGACCAGCAACAAAACGGCGCCGACAAGGATAAACAAGATCGGACTGTTTAAACTGAATTCCATTTTCATTCTCCTTTAATATTTAAAATATTGATAATACTGACATTCCAGGGTGCCGTTATAGAGTTTACGGCGCTTATCGGCAGGGCGGCCGAAGAGTTTTTCAAACTCCTTTTCGGGAGCGATGACAAAATACCGCCAGCCGGGCTTTTTCTCGAAAACTCTGCCCATAACCCGATAGAGCTCTCTGGCCTGCTGCTGATCCAGCAACCGCTCACCATAGGGCGGGTTGGTCACCACCATACCGCGGGGCGTATCGGGAGCAAAATCCTTCACATCTGCCACCGAAAAATCAAGGCAATCGGCGACCCCTGCATGCTTGGCATTCTCGGTGGCAATGGCGATCATCTTAGGATCAATATCGGTTCCCACGCCGCGGAAGGGCACATCCTTCTTGATGGCGGCTCTTGCGGCATTGCGCCGCTCCTGCCAAAGCTTTTTGGGCAGGGTATCCCAATTCTCCGCCGCAAAGCCCCTTAAGAGACCGGGGGCAATATTGCGGGCATAAAGGGCGCCCTC
>JAZNGR010000133.1:0-3385 GCA_045576575.1 Eubacteriales bacterium | reverse complement strand
CAGACCGTCTGCCAGATGCCAGTGGTGCGGGTATAGGAGCAAACGGCTGAATGATAGCGGAGACATTGCTTGCCTATGGGCTGATGAAGACCGCGCAGATCGTCCTCTGCATAAAGAGTAAGGGTGTTTTCCCCTTCCTTTAAGAAAGCGGTAATATCAAAGGAAAAAGAGGTGTATCCGCCCGTATGCTCGCCGACTCTTTGCTCATTGACCCAAAGAATGCAGTGGTAATCCACCGCACCGAAATGGATGAGTACCCGCCCTGATAGATGCTCTTTGGTAAGGGCAATTTTTCGCCGATACCAAACCGCGGGAATAAAATCCGTATGCCCGATGCCCGAAAGGGCGCTCTCGGGGCAATAGGGGATCAAAATATCGCAGGGGTGTTCGGCATCAAAGCTTTCGTTTCTCCATAATTCACGGGCAACGCCGGAATTGCCGAAATCAAACAAAAAGTCCCATCTACCGTTGAGATTTTGCCAATGGGGGCGGTAAAACTGCGGCTTGGGATGCTCGGGACGGGGCAGATTCATTTTTCATTCCTCTTTTCAGTTGAAAAATTATGATACTTGCATTATAATGGATATTAAATGAAAAAAACACTGAAAATACAATTGAAAAAGTGAGGAATACAATTTGTACGAAGATATTTTGATTTTTTCCAAGCAAGGGGATTCTCCCCTTCGGGTGGATATGGCGGGGGTTTCTTATTGCGACGGCAGTTACCATATCCACCGCCCCTGCTCTCATGTAACGGTGGTGGAGTATGTTGTGGCAGGGGAGGGGGAATTGCAGGTCAATGAGGAGCGGTTTCCCGTTGGTTCCGATAGCGTTTATATTCTCCCCAAGGGTGCCTTCCATGATTATCGCTCCTCGGCCGAGCAGCCTTGGAAAAAGATCTTTATCAATATATTGGGGGATCTTCCCTCGGAATTGCTGGCGCAATTCGGCCTTGAGGGGCAGATCCTTTATAACGGTGAGGGCTTGCTGCCCTTATTTTTGCAGGTGCAGAGTATTGTGGAGTCTAAAGAAAACGGGGAAGAGTCTGCCGCCCGCTTGGCGGGGATCTTCTTTCAACTCTTGATCCGATTGCAGAGCCAAGGGACTCAAAAAAAGCACAGCCCGGAGGCTGTGCAATTAAAAACCTATTTGGATAGCCATCCCGCCCGCCTGGTAGGCAATGAGGAATTGGCAAAGAGTATTTTTCGCAGTCCTGATTATTGCGTGAAGCTTTTTCGGCGGGAGTTCGGGGCAACTCCTTATGATTATCAGATCGGCTGTAAGCTGCGGATGGCTAAGCATCTGCTCCGCGATACCGGTCTGCCCATTGCCGGGATCGCCGCGGCGGTGGGCTATGAGGATCCTTGTTATTTTTCGGGGCTCTTTAAACGGAAGGTGGGGCTTTCTCCCCAGGCCTATCGCAACGCTCCTGCCGCTTCCGCATCCGACGCCAATTAAAGTAGCCGTAGCCGTCGTTGATCAGAAACATGGCAAAGCAGACCACCATGGGCAGATAGGCAGGATCCAAAAGGGAGGCAGAGATCCAAAGCGCGATCAAAACAAGATCATTGGCCGCATAGGCCAGGGCATAATAAGGGCTTCTGAGGACCGTCAGCGAACAGGCTAAAACACTGGTGGTGATGGAAAGGGTGCTGACCGCCAGGTTGGCAGTATTCAGCGCCTTTAAGATAAAATAGAAAACCAAGGTCACCGCTCCCGCAAAAAGAGTCAGAAGCAAAACATCCTTTTTCCGCAGGTGCCGTACCTCCACCTCCTTGCTTCCCTTATAAGGATGGCGGAGCCAGGAGATAATGGCGGCCACAGCGATGGGTGCAGTCATGCAAAGATAGGTGATCATCTCCCCGTAGTAGCGGAAAATAAAGGAGATTATTCCGTAAAACACCGCGAATACCACCGTCAGTACCTGCCCCAAAACATACCCTTTGGCAACAAAGATCAAGGCTGTTACCCCGATCAGCGAGGCAATCAGGCTCAAAAGATCACCGCTCGGCGCCAAAAAATAGGAGGTCCCTACTCCCGCCAGCGAGACCAGCCAGAGTCCCCATTCAAATTTACTCAGATCTTTAAATGCATTCATTGTCTTCTCCTAAAAAAAGAAGCACTCACTATATGCATCTTCAAAGACCTAACGATGCATAAGGAGCGCTACCCGGTGGCAGAATATGATTTGTTTGTATTATAAAAAAAATAAACAAAAAAGTCAACGAATTTTTTTTATATTAACGAATTGACGAATAAAAAAAGCGGTGCTATAATATTTTTATTATTTTATTAAAACGGAGGAAAAACGAATGGATACCAATGTAAGACCCGCCTCCATGGAGCGTATCACCACCAAAGAGCTCGCCGATGCCTTTATCGCCGAGCAGATCAAGGAGATTCGCGCTCAGGTCGGAGAAAAGAAAGTATTGCTGGCATTGTCCGGCGGTGTGGATAGCTCAGTGGTTGCCGCTCTGCTGATCAAAGCCATCGGTAAGCAGCTGGTTTGCGTTCATGTAAACCATGGTCTGATGCGGAAAAATGAGTCCGAAAATGTGATCAAGCTCTTCCAAGAGGGTCTGAATGCCAATCTGGTGTATGTAGATGCTACCGATCGTTTCCTGGATCTTCTGGCAGGGGTCTCTGAGCCCGAGCGGAAGAGAAAGATCATCGGCGCTGAATTTATCAATGTTTTCGCCGATGAGGCCCGTAAGCTGGAGGGCATCTCCTTTTTGGCGCAGGGTACCATTTATCCCGATATTTTGGAAAGCATTAAGCAGGCAGAGGGAAAAAAGGCGGTCAAGTCCCATCATAACGTGGGTGGTCTTCCCGAAGATCTGCAATTTGAATTGGTGGAGCCCATCAAGCTGCTCTTTAAAGATGAAGTTCGTGTGGTAGGAGAGGCTTTGGGTCTGCCCCATAATATGGTGTACCGCCAGCCCTTCCCCGGCCCCGGTCTGGGGGTTCGTTGCTTGGGTGCCATCACCCGTGACCGCCTTGCTGCGCTGAGAGAGGCTGATGCCATCCTGCGGGAAGAATTCGATAAGAATGGTCTTGCCGAGAAGGTCTGGCAGTATTTTGTGGTCATTCCCGATATCAAGAGTGTCGGCGTGAAGGACGATAGTCGCTATGAAGGTTGGCCCGCCATTCTCCGTGCAGTCAATACCAAAGATGCCATGACCGCTACCATTGAGGAGATTCCCTATGCGGTCTTGCATCATATCACCGCTCGGATCACCGCAGAGGTTCCCGGTATCAACCGTGTCCTCTTTGACCTTACCCCCAAGCCCACCGGCACCATCGAGTGGGAATAATATCTACTGGCTTACAAGTGTCGGGAAAACCCTTTGAAAAAAAAGGTTTTGGGGGATTTTTTATTTTAATG
>JAZNGR010000132.1:0-7332 GCA_045576575.1 Eubacteriales bacterium | reverse complement strand
TCGAAATGGGAGTTTTTAGAATTAGATGTTCATAAAATGTTTTTAAAAAATTCAAATAAATATTGAAATTATATATATGTTATGATATAATTCTAACGATAGTATGGAGAATTGGTGCCAAAAGGCTTTTGTGTATTTTGCTCAAAATTATCCGTAAGATATCACAAAATCGCCATTACGCCCATCAAAATACGGTCAATCTATTCTGGAGGTAGTTTATGAAAGACAAGAATGTTGGTTCTGCTCTGCGCTCTTTTCTGGCGTTTTTGCTTGTCTTGACCATGGCATTTTCCATGTCTTCTTTTGCATTTGCAGATGAAGCGGATAGTGCTCCGGTTGAAGGCACCGACGCCACCGGCGCGGCAGACGAATCGGTATCGACTGATACTTCGAACAATGCGTCGAACATTTCTGTTGTTGGTTTTTATCGCGATGGCAGATATGTAGATTATTATTCGAAATATCAGGAGTATGATGTGGAGCTGCCTGAGATCCTGGTGACGGCGGATCAGCTGACTTCCGCCACTGCACCGCATGAGATCGTTGCTTCTTATGAAGGACGCGATCAGGTGTTGGTGACCAGCGGTATTGGCTCCATGACTTATACCATCAATGTTGCCGAAACCGGTATGTATGCTTTGGAGTTGGATTATTTCCCGCTTCTGGGCGATGGGAACGGCAAAAACTACGAGTTGGCTGTTTATATTGACGGCACTTTACCTCATAACGACTCCAACCGCTTCACTTTAAAGCGGAACTGGAAAGACGAAGATGATGAGAGAGTAACTGACTCGGTTGGTAATGAACTTTATTCCAAGCAAGTTGAAGCTTCCAAATGGTTGCTCCGTGATGTTCGCGATCCCGACGGTGTTTATGATGATCCTGTAAAGTTTTATCTGACTGCCGGTACCCATACATTCACCTTGGAGTTTGCCGCAGGCGTTCTCGCGTTGGATACCATCCGATTCCATAATGACGGTGATATCATCTCTTATGAGGATTATTTGGATCTGAACGATGCCAACGGTGCTTCCGATGTGGATGCTGACTTCGTTTTGGAGACCGAGGACTACGATGATAAGAGTGAGTCTTTGATTCAGCCCGCATATGATCGTAGCGATCCGAAGGTTACTCCTTACAGCATCAGCAAGACCCGTATGAATGTGGTTGGTGGTGAGAACTGGAATACCAACGGTCAGTCTATCAACTGGACCATTGATGTTCCCGAAGATGGTTATTATACGATCGGCTTCCGTTATCGCCAGTCTTATGTTGAAGATTCGATCTCCTATCGTAAGATTTTGATTGACGGCAAGGTTCCTTTTGCTGAAGCATCTGAAATCAGTTTTGGCTATGGCAGCGGTTTCCAATATACCAAAGCCACCGGCGTTGATGATGAAGGCAAGGCTTTTGACTATAAGTTTTTCCTGACTGCTGGTAAGCATACCTTTACCATGGAAGCGGTTATCGGCCCCATGGCAAATGTTGGCCGTGAGGCAGAAGACTTGGTATATCAGTTGAACTATATCTACCGTAAGATCATCATCGTGACCGGCACCGAGCCCGATACCTATCGTGACTACGAGCTGGAAGAGCGTATCTCCGATTTGGAAGATATGCTGATCTCGGTTTTGGAAAGTTTGAAGAATGTGGAAGAAGAGGTTATTGCTCTGAATGGCTCTTTGGCTTCTGCTCAGATCCTGACGACCCTTGAGATGCAGTTGGACGATTTTATTGCGAAGCCCTATGTGATTCCCGATCGTCTTTCTGTATTTAAGGATAACATTAGTACCTTGAGTTCCTGGATGCTGGCTCTGCGTAACCAGCCTGTTCAGATTGATAAGGTGATCTTCACCGGAACTGATGCCGTTGAGGCGCGTCAGACTGCCAGCTTTTCCGAGAGTATGGCTCATGAAGTTCGCGCATTCTGGTCCTCTTTTGTTGATGACTATACCACGGTTGGTTCTGCAGACGGAAATGAGCGTACCATCACCGCATGGGTTGGTACCGGTCGTGACCAGGCAATGGTTCTGAAGACCCTTTGCGATAACTACTTCACTCCGGAAACCGGCATTGCTGTTAATGTTTCGCTGGTTCCTCTGTCGATCCTTTCCAAGGCGATTGTTGCAAACCGTGGTCCCGACATCGCGCTGCATGTATCCCGTACTGAGCCCATGAACTTGGGTGTTCGTAATGCGGTTCACGACATCAGCCAGTTTGAGGATTTCGAAGAAGTCTCCAAGCGCTTTACTACTTATGCCCTGACTCCCTACACACTGAAGACTACCGATGAGAACGGTCAGCAGATCCAGAAGGTCTTTGCTCTTCCCGAGACTCAGAACTTCGATATGCTGTTCTATCGTACCGATATCTTCGCTGAATTGGGAATCTCCGTTCCCAAGACCTGGGATGATCTGGACAATATTCTGCCTTACATTCAGGCAAATAACATGACGGTTGGTTTGGATACCAATCTCGGTGGTGGTACCTTCTTCTCTCTGATTCTGCAGAGCGGTCATACTCCTTATGCAGAAGATGGTTCCGTTACCAATTTCAACCAGCAATATGCTGTAAATGCATTTGAAAAATGGACCCGCTACTATCTCCAATATGATTTACCGACGGACTATAACTGGTACACTCGTTTCCGTAACGGTGAGATGCCTCTGGTAAGCTCCAGTTATTCCAACATTACTTATTTGCAGGAATCTGCCCCCGAGCTGAACGGTCTTTGGGATGTTGCTCCCATTCCCGGAACATTGGATCCTGAAACCGGTGTCATTAATCACGCCGAGGAATCCACCGGCATGAGCGGTGCGATGATCGTTTCCAAGACGATTCGTACTTCCAAGAATCCCGAGCAACAGCTTGCAGATGCATGGACATTTATGAAGTGGTGGACTTCCGCCGAAATCTCCGGTGAATACGGTAATCGTATTGAGATGGCAATCGGTTCTGTGGCAAGATATACCACTGCAAATGTGGAAGCATTTGAAAAGATCAAGTGGACCACCGAAGAGGCTGAAGTAATCAAAGAGCAGCGTCAGTGGGTTCGCGAGAATCCCGAGTTGGTCGGCGGTTACTATGTTGGACGTAACATTATTAACGCGTTCCGTAATGTTACTAATAATCATACCAACCCGCGTGAAAAACTTATTTATTATAATGAACAGATTAATGATGAAATCTGGCGGAAGCGTTCTGAGTATCATCTGTCTGTTCCGGAGGAGGCGAATACTTGATGGCTAAAGCAAAACAACAAGATCTTGAACTGTTGAAAAAGAAAAAACTTACTTTCTCCGAAAAGGTTCGCTTTACTTGGAGACAGGTGGTTGATAACAAAATCAACTATTTGATGCTGGCACCCTTCTTGATTTTCTTTTTCCTGTTTACAGTTCTTCCCGTTGCATCGTCAATGGTTCTTTCTTTGACTCGGTATGATATTTTGAATACACCGGTCTTTATCGGGTGGGATAACTACCTGAGAATGTTCTTGGAGGACGATGTCTTTATGATCGCCCTGAAGAACACCATGATGTTCGCAGTTATTACCGGTCCGGTCAGTTATTTGCTGTGCTTTGTTTTCGCATGGTTTATTAACGATCTGCCTCCGATTGCAAGAGCATTCTTTACAGTTGTGTTCTATGCACCGACCCTGGCAAACATCTACTTTATCTTCCAGTATTTGTTCAGCAGTGATATGTATGGTCTTGCAAACTCCATTCTGATGAATTTAGGTCTGCTGGATGAACCTATTGCTTGGTTGACCAATACCGACTACATGATGACCATCGTTATTATTGTGCAGTTGTGGTGCTCCCTGGGTACCGGCTTCCTTTCCTTCGTTGCAGGTCTTCAGAACTTGGATCCCTCCTTGGCTGAAGCCGGCGCTATCGACGGTGTTCGGAACCGTTTCCAGGAACTGTTTTACATCACCTTGCCGCAGATGGGCGGAATGCTGATGTTTGGTGCGGTTATGCAGATCGCGTCTTCCTTCGCAGTTGGTGGTATTTCCTCCGCTCTGCTGGGTAACCCCTCTGTTGACTACGCCGGTCATACCTTGGTATTGCACATCGCAGACTTCGGTCATACCCGTTTTGAGCTGGGTTATGCTTCGGCTATTGCGGTATTCCTGTTTGCATTGATGATCGTGACCAAAGCGGTAATCAATAAAGTGCTTGCAAAGTTTTCTGAAGATTAAGGAAAGGAGAGTGAACTGAAATGTCAACTAAATTAAGAAGAACTAAAGTTTCTGTTGCCGGCGACATTACGACCTATTTGTTGCTCGCTCTCTATGCGTCCTTTATGGCGCTGCCCTTGGTCTATTCGGTGGTTCAGGCGTTCAAACCCTATAACGAATTGTTCATTTTCCCGCCGCGGTTTTTCACCAAAAACCCCACGTTGATGAACTTCAAGAAGTTGTTTGATCTGACCTCTACCGCATGGGTGCCTTTCTCCAGATATGTGTTCAATACTATTTTGAACACTATCGTTGGTACGGTGATTCATATCATCGCCGCCGCTATGGCATCCTATCCTTTGGCAAAGAATAAGTTCCCCGGCAAAAAAGGAATCAACAGCGTAATTGTATGGTCCTTGCTGTTCACCGGTGGTGTTACCGAAATCCCTGTATACTTGGTGATGTCTAAGTTGGGTATTATTGATACTTATTTTGCATTTTGGTTGCCTGAGATTTCTGCAACGATGGGTGTTTACCTGTTGAGACAGAATATCAACCGAATTCCCAATACCGTTGTTGAAGCGGCGCGTATCGACGGCGCAGGGGAGTGGAGAATCCTTTGGACGATCATTATGCCGGCTGTAAAGCCTGCATGGTTGACACTGGCAATCTTCTCGTTCCAGCGGAACTGGAATGCAACGGCAACTTCCTATATTTATACAGAGACTTTAAAAACTCTGCCTTCTGCGTTGAGCCAGATCACAGCGGCAGGAAGCGTTGCACGTGCCGGTGAGGCATACGCTGCATCCATCCTGATGATGATCCCTCCGATCATTTTCTTCATTCTGGCACAGAGTAGTACGGTTAAGACTATGGCTCATGCCGGTCTTAAGGAAGGTTAAGGAGGTGCAGATCATGAGACAAAAAATGACAAAAGTTTTATCGGTCATGCTTGCTGTACTTGTGTTTGCATCTATGCTGACCATCGTTTCTTCTGCTTATACCGCTTATAATTCCTACAATTATAATTATTATGGTGAAGCGATTGAAACTCCCGCCGGATATACTCCGGTAGAAGTACTCTATGGTGCTGATCTTGGAATCGGCGACATGGGTACCCCGGTTGACATCTATGTCAGCCCTCAAGAAGAAATTTATATTCTTGATTATTACGGAACTGAAAATACTGCTCGTTTGCATATTTATGATTCTGAGTTTAATTACAAAATGACGATGAGCGCTCTTACTTATAAAGGCGCACCTTATACCATGAACCTGCCCGAAAGCGTTGCAGTGGACGTAAATGGTTACATTTATATTTGCGATACCGGAAATGCTAAGGTTCTGAAACTGGATAAGGATAAGAGCGGCACAATTCTTAAGGTGATCGAGACTCCGGACACCGATATGTTCGAGGGTGAGTTCAAACCTTCTAAGGTTGCCATTGCGAAGAACCTTTCTCTCTACGTGATTAGTAATAGCACCTTGGACGGTATCATGGAGTTTAACGCGAATGGTGAATTCCTTCGTTATTTTGGTGCTCCTGATGTTCAGATGAGCGTTGCCGACATGGTTTCTTTGGCTTGGAGACGTGTTTATCGTTCTCTCTTTGGTGATGATGTTGACGAATCCTTCGTAACATTTGTTCCTACCGAGTTTGAAAACCTTGTTGTTGATGATTTTGGCTTTGTTTACTCTGTAATTGCCGCTTCCGGCGAGAGTAACACCAATCAGTTGCTGAAGATGAACTTCCTTGGCAACAATATTCTGGATCCTACTGCAAAGAGTACTCAGAAGATCAGCGCAACTCTTTCGAACACCTACGGTGACTTGATCCGTTTGAGTACCGCCGGATCCGGCAACATTTTCGTTGACGTATCTGTGGATGAGGATGGCTTTATCACTTTGCTGGATAGCAATCTTTGCAAGATCTTTGAGTATGACTCCGAGGCGAACATGGTTGCTGTTTATGGTGGTAAAGGAAAGCAGCAAGGTCTGTTCCAGTCGCCCAAAGCAATGGCGAAATTAGGGAAGAAGACTTTGGTGTTGGATGGTTACAACCGTTCTGTCACTGTTTTTGAATTGACCGATTATGGTGAGACCTTCCATAGCGGTATCATTCTTTATAATCAAGGCCTGTATACCGATGCTGAAGCATATTGGGATGAAGTGTTAAAGCTTAATGCTAACTGCGAATTGGCACATATCGGTCTTGGTAAGGTTTATTATCAATACGGTGAATATGCAACTGCGTTGTCCCACTTTAAAGTTGCAAACGACCGTATGAATTATGAAAACGCATATGCTCTTTACAGAGAACAGGTGATTGCCGATCACTTTGATCTGATCATGACGATCATTTTGGTGGTGGCAGTCTTGATGCTGGTTTGGCGTTTCTTCGGCAAATCCATCGTTGAGGCAATCAAAGAAAAGAAACAAGGAGGTGGAGATCATGACGATGCAGAAATTGTGGAGTAATGTGTATACATTCTTTAAAGCACTGTTTTCCCGTTGGTTTGACGGCAAAAAGAATCCGTTTCTGATGTTGAATCATCCGGTGGAAACGATGGAAGATTTGAAGCAGAAAAAGAATGGCTCTGTGATTTATGCCACCTTACTGCTGGTCGCCTTTACGGTCGCTTCCATCATTCAGACGGTTGCTACCGGTTTCCTGTACTCCACCCTTCGAATCAAAGACTTTAATATTATTACAGTTCTTTGTACTTCCGGTGTGCTGGTGCTTCTGTTCGTTGTTGCGAACTGGGCATTGTGTACCTTGCTGAATGGTGAAGGTCGGTTGGTTGATATTTATATCTTTACTTGCTATAATCTCACTCCGCTGATCATTGCCAGCCTTGTTTCCACTTTCTTCTCCAGATTTTTATTGGCAGATGAATACGTCTTTGTAAACATCTTTGCGGTGTGTATGCAATTATGGTTTATTTGCTTGATGATCTATGGTGTTATGACCATTCATAACTATACATTCTGGGGAACCTTCTTGAATTTGGTTATGTCCTTGGTTGCCATGGCTGTAATCTTTTTCTTGATTTTCTTGTTTGTTGTGTTGATGCAGCAACTCTATGTGTTTATCCTGACGGTTTACACCGAGTGCCGCATGCGAATACTGGGTTAAGAGGGGAGGAGACATG
>JAZNGR010000131.1:0-3156 GCA_045576575.1 Eubacteriales bacterium | reverse complement strand
CCGACTTAGCTGGAGTTTGAAGATGTTCGTGGCACTGCCGGCATTAAAGAGGCCGCTTATAAGGTTGGCGATTTGGATGTCAAAGTTGCTGTATGCTCCGGCCTTGCAAACGCCAAGGAACTGCTCAAGAAGGTTCAGTCCGGCGAGGCCGATTATACCTTTATTGAGATTATGGCTTGCCCCGGCGGTTGTGTTAACGGTGGCGGTCAGCCCTATCAGCCCGCTTCTGTTCGTAACTTTGAGGATCTGCGTGCTTTGCGTGCAAAGGCTCTTTATGATACCGATGCTGCAATGACCCTCAGAAAATCTCATGAGAACCCTGTTGTGAAGGAACTCTACGATAATTATCTGGAGCGTCCCGGTAGCCATAAGGCTCATAAAATCTTGCACACCACTTATGTGGCAAGAAATCGTTTCGGCGATCAGTAAAAAACATAAAAAAGCGACCCAATTGGGTCGCTTTTTTAAATATTTACATATTTTTAAAGAAATAGTAGTTCACAAAACCAAAATCATGTTGTATAATATATTTATTGTATTTCTATTACACGGAGGTATTCCCCATGGGAAAAGGACAACGGGTGCGTGAAAGCCGCGCCGCAGAAAAAGAAGTAAAGAAGATTGCTGCTGTTAAAAAAGCGAAAAAGCAGAGAACTACTGTGATCACTTCTTCGATCATCGCCGGTGTTTTAGTGCTTTGCTTACTTGCCGGTTTTGTTTATCAAACAGTTTATACCAATGCATTTAATCGTGGTGATATTCAGCGTAAGACGGTTGTGTTGCAGACGGAAAACTATACTATTGACGCTGCGATGATGTCTTATTTCTTTTATTCTCAGTATAATTCTTTTGCTAATTCTTATTCCGATTATATTTCTTCTATCGGTTTGGATACTGCAAAATCTTTGCGCAATCAGAATTGTACATTTAAATCCGGTTCTACTTGGTTTGAATATTTTTGCGATGAAGCCGGTGCTCAGGTGAAGGAAATGCTGTATCTTGCCGAAAAAGCGCTGGTAGCCGGTTTGACCTTGAATGACGAAGATCAAGCGGAAATTCAGGAAGCGATCGACAGTTATAAAACTTATGCCAAAGAAAACTCCTATAATGAGAGTAAGATTTTCTCTTTGTTCTTTGGTAACGGCGTTCAAGAGAGCGATGTGCGTAAGTGTATGGAGCTTTCCACGCTGTCCTCGAACTATTTGAAGTCTTATAAGGATGCTCTTAACTATACGGATGAACAGATCGAGCAGTATTATAAGGATAATATGGATTCCTATCGCTATGTAAATTATTACAGTTATGTCATTGAAGCTGAAGATGTTGACGATAACAAGACATATGAGGCTGCGAAGAATAAGGCTTATCAATTGGCCGCTGTGCCTTCTACGGAAGCTTTTGCTGCTTGGGTAGAAAATGAAGTGCGCAGCACTACCAAGATCACCGAAGAGTTTACTCAAGAGGATTTGGAAGCCCATGTTGAAGAAACCTTGGCAGGTTTGCAGCTGAATAAGGCAACTCATATTGCAGATAATGAGGCATCTGATTGGTTGTTTAATACCGCAAAGGTTGGTCAAACCTATGTGGAGGATGATGAAGCGGGAACGTACACGGTTTATTATCTGACTGCTACTCCTTACCGTGATGAAAGCCCCACAAAGAATATTCGTCAAATTATCTTTACTGCCGAAGCGCATGATAAAGATGATGCTGCTGCAAAAGAGGCGGCCGATAAGGTTCTTGCTGAGTTGATCGAGGCTAAGTGGGATGAACATACTTTTGAGCATGCCGCTGCTGAGCACAGTGCAGATACCGCAACTTATGGAAATGGTGGTCTTTGTGAGAACTATTCCAAGGATTCTTTTGATACTGCAGTTGGCAATTGGGCCTTTGCTGCAGGACGTGCTGCCGGCGATTATGAATTGATCAAGATTGATGGCGGTTATGCAATCTGCTATTATATTTCCGATGGCACCATCGCTTGGAAGGCAGATTGTATTACTGATAAAAAGAACGATGAATATACCGCTGCTTATGAAACTTGGACTAAAGAGATTACTTTGACCGAGAGTAAAGAAGGGTATAATAAGATCCCGGATAACGTTTAATCTATAAAATAAAAATCCTTGAAATTTGATTTCAAGGATTTTTATTGTTCCAGCAGATCTTACAAGGGGTCTTTTGCGATTGTAACGCATCCTCCTCAGTCATTTTTATTGCGGTTTTACCGGCGTGTTTTGCATTGGAGTGATATCGTTCACCGGTGGGGGATGCATATACAAATTCATCGGTCTTATCTTCGCCGGTAATCGTGATGGAAATGGTGCGAATTTGATCATTAAAGAAAACAGAAAGTGTGCAAACGCCTTCTTCTACGGCGGTATAAATGTTGTTCTTTACTGTTAGACAATCGTTATCCGTAGATACGTTAAAATCGGTGTAATATGTCACATCATTTGCAATGCAAAGTCCGCCGGATTGACCGATGGAAAGCGTTTTTCTTGTTACAATCAAATCAAATGTATTGGACATTGGCGGTGGATTAAACCGGATGAATGCTGTGAGCAACAGGGCAAAAAATAGGATTGCGCCAACCAAGCCAAGTGTGTATTTCTGCCATCGGTATTTATCTGAACGAATCAAGAATAATAAACCAATGGGAAAACAAAGACTTAATGCGCAGATTACAAATAGAGTATTGTTTTTAAGTTTCATTTTATGATTCTTTCTATATTTTTGATTATTTTAACATATCAAAACACAGAATGCAATGAGTTTAGAGGTTTCTATGGAATTATGGAAGTATTTACAACAGAGTAATAAGCCTATCGTGCTTTATGGTATGGGAAACGGCGCTGATCGGATCCTGGATGTTTTGGAAAGTCGTGGTCTAAAAGCCGCCGGCGTTTTCGCCAGCGATGGGTTTGTTCGTCATCAAATTTTTAGAGGGTATATGGTTGGTAGTTATGCAGAGTTAAAAGATCAGTTTGGTGAGATGAATGTCCTGCTCTCTTTTGGCACGCATCGACCCGAGGTGATTGAGAATGTAAAGAAAATTATGAAAGAGCAAGCAGTGTTTGTTCCGGATGTTCCAATCGCAGGAGATGAATTGTTTGATGAGGCGTTTGTTCATGATCATATAAAGGAATTTGAGAT
>JAZNGR010000130.1:0-60517 GCA_045576575.1 Eubacteriales bacterium | reverse complement strand
CCATCAACATCAGCCAGGGAACAATTCAGTTTTCCATCCGGATCATCCATGACCCGAAGACCGGCAACTTTTTTCAAAGCTTTTTCAATGGACTCTTTAGTGTCATTTTCGTGAAACCCGCAAAACACAAGCATTCCTCTTCCGATTTCAGAGATCAACTCTCCCTCCACGCGCAGTGCCGCATGTTTCACAACTGTGCATATTGCTCTCATTATTCCTCCTATTGATTTGCTCTTTGAATATCAATCACATCCGGATTCTTACGAATCTTGGAAGAAATATAATTCAAATGATCCAAACTATGCACCTCAATGCTCATAGAGATGATTGAAACATCTGTTTCCTCTTCGCGAGAAGAAAGGCTACGGATATTCACTTTCAAATCCGCAAGAATACGGGTCAGATTTGCCATAACGCCGATGGCGTCGTTAACACGAATCAACAGCGTGGTGGTAAAACTACCAGTTTCCGTTTCGTCCCAATGGGCCGCCAACCAACGCTCCGCTTCCATTTCCATACCTTTTCGTGCATTGGGGCAATCGGTTTTATGAATCGAAACACCATAACCCTTAGTAATAAATCCGCAAATATAGTCACCCGGCAAAGGATTGCAACATTTCGCAAATTTAATCAGGCAATTATCAATCCCTTCCACAACAACACCGCCGGCGCTTGCCTTTGGTTTTGAAACGGGTACGATCTTAATGGGTTTATTCTCTTTTTCCAGCTGATCACAATAATCCCGAATACGCCGTTCCACCTTTGCGACTGTCATACCGCCGTAACCGATGGCGGCATAAAGATCTTCGATGGAATTAAAATGTAGTTGCAGTGCAATGGTCTTTAAGATCTCATCGCGATTCTCCTTGGGCAGTCGGATTCCGCTTCGTTTGAGCGCCTTTTCCAACTCATCCAGACCTTCCGCCACATTTTCTTCCCGACGCTCATTTTTGATCCAATGACGTATTTTCTGCTTTGCTTCACTGGTCTTTACAATCTTTAACCAGTCACGGGAAGGTCCGTGATTCGCGGATGAAGTCGTCAGGATCTCTATGATCTCACCGTTTTGAGGCTGATACTCCAAACCGACGATTTTACCGTTCACTTTGGCACCAACCATCTTATTACCAACCGCACTATGAATAGCATAGGCAAAGTCAATCACGGTAGAACCCGCCGGCAGATTGACTACATCCCCTCTCGGTGTAAACACAAACACTTCATCATCAAAAAGGTCAATCTTTAAGGCTTTGATAAAGTCTTCAGTGTCCGACACATCCTCCTGCGTCTCCAAAAGTGTACGAACCCATTTCAGTTTATCGTCGATGGTCGCCTTGCCGTCTTGAACGCCACTCTTATACTTCCAATGCGCTGCGATACCGTATTCTGCGGTATTATGCATATCCCAAGTACGGATCTGAACCTCGAAGGGGATTCCCTCTTTTCCGATAACCGTTGTGTGCAACGATTGATACATATTTGGTTTCGGAGTAGAAATATAATCTTTGAATCGCCCGGGAATCGGATTATAAAGGTCATGAATTACGCCCAGCAAAAAATAGCAATCTGTCACCGTATCGGTTATCAAACGAAAAGCATATAAATCATATAACTCCTCAAACGTTTTATTTTGAGTAAACAGTTTACGATAGATGCTAAACGTATGCTTCAACCGATAGGTAAGCTTAAAAGGAATATCATATTCCTTTATTCTTTCGCAGATCATCTGCTGGGTTTTTTCAATAAAGTCATGACCGTTAACCTCGGTCTCCCGCAAACGATCTCCAATTAGTTTACAGCCATCCGGATCCAAATAAGATACCGAGATATCTTCCATTTCCTGCTTGACCTTTTGCATACCAAGACGGTGCGCTAAAGGCGCATAGATTTCCAGCGTCTCGCGGGCAGTATGCAACTGTTTGTCTCGCGGGCGAGCACCTAAGGTACGAACATTATGCAGCCGATCCGCCAGCTTGATCAAGATCACGCGAATATCTTTCGCCATTGCCAAAAACATCTTACGAAGATATTCAATCTGCGCCTCTTCCTTGGTTGTATAGGAAATTTGCCCCAGTTTGGTAACACCGTCAACTAAAGCGGCACATCCCTCGCCAAATTCTTTTTTTATATCGGCATAAGTCATTGCCGTATCTTCAATGGTATCATGCAAAAAGGCAGACACAATAGAATCGGTATCTAAACCAAATTCATATACCAGCTTTGCAACCTCAATGGGATGGCAGACATAAGGTTCACCAGATGAGCGTAATTGACCTTCATGCTGTTCTTTAGCGCGAAGATACGCACGTTCAATTTTATCAACATCAAACTTGCGCTCGTCTTTACGCAATACTTCTGCAAAATTCAAAAACAGTTTTTCATCAATGCTCATCCGATCTCACCTACCTTTTTCTTTATTTTTTTTAGTATAACCGAATCTTCCAAATTCACATGGTTTTCAGGATGGATTCTTATTTCCGACAGTATAGAATTTGAAAGGCCATAATCCAAAACGCCCAATTCACGAAGAGCAGACAACGAAAAATAAATTGCTCCAAAAGTCAAATGCCCTTGCTGCTCACGCGCGATGCGATCTCTTAGTGTGAATAAATCAAAACAACGACTGTCAAGATTCTCCTGTTTTTTGAAATAGCGATATACCGATGCTACATCGTTACGTGACGGAATATCCTCTTGGGCAACCTCAAAATGTTCAAATCGCCGAATCAAATTCATTAATGATCCACTTTTCTCACGGCTATATCGAACATCTTTAGTCAACAATCTTACGCTGTATCTTCCGTTGTATTCGTTGATATCCGCCTCAAAAACAATATCAACAGTCTCTCCGGATTGATAGCAAAACTCCGCCGCAGTCACATTAAAATAAAATGCTGTAACCCGCAGGTTACCGCACCGAAGGCTCAATCGCATATGGTTGCCATTTGCAGTCGGCACCGCTTCTAGCAACTCTGCATTCAAAAAGCCAAATACCGGGCTTTCATTACAACGCCCAAAGGGTGCAAGTTTATCCAACTCACGAATCTTATGTACAGTAAGATCCGCCTCATTCAAAAGGCAATCCACTTCTATGGATTCGTCAAATTGGTTTTTTGCCAAAAAGGCATCCACCTTTTGGCAAAACAAATCACGAAAACGCTCCAATTCCTCGGTACGTACAAGAACACCGGCAGCAAAAGCATGTCCACCAAATTTTTCCAATCCATCTGACAATTGTTCCAACGCCTCAAACAGATTAAACGGACGAACACTGCGCCCGGAGCCTTTTGCAAACTCACCGTTGACCGTAAAGAGAATGCACGGCTTTCCATAGCGCTCTTTCAATCGGGAAGCAACGATTCCAATCACTCCATTGTGCCAATCTTCATCCCAAAGAACAATCGCATTACGATCGCGAATATTCGGATCCGTTTCAATCATATCAATCGCTTGATTTAAAATCTTATTTTCAGTCGATTGACGTTGTTGGTTTTCCCTACAAAGTTCTTCAACCACTTCTTCCGCAAGCTTCTCATCACGCGTGGTCAATAGTTCAACGCCCAGCTGCGCACTACCCATCCGCCCCGCAGCATTAATACGAGGAGCAATGGTAAAACCAATCGTTGAAGTATCAATCGGACGCTCCCCAACGCAACGATCCAATAATACCTGCAGTCCTGGACAATCCAAGTCCTTCATCAGTTCAAGCCCTTTGCGAACAATAAATCGGTTTTCTTCCCGCATCGGCATAATGTCCGCCACCGTTCCAATGGCAGCAAAAGGCGCATAACGCTCCACTCCATCACCATGCCCCAAAAGATCATTCAACGCGCAAGCAAGTTTATAAACAACGCCTACACCGGCAAGTTCAGCAAAGGGATACCCACTGTTCGGGCACTTAGGATTCAAGATCAACGTATCGGGAAGTTGACTCTGACATTCATGGTGATCGGTGATAATCACATCCACGCCCAACTCCTGCGCTTCTTTCACTTCAGCAACGGCAGTAATACCGGTATCCACGGTGATCAACAGTGTCGTTCCTTCGGATGCAATTCGCTTAATAACCGCACTGTTTACACCGTAACCATCGGTAAAACGGCTGGGGATATAAAAATCGACCTTACCGCCAAACTCTCGCAACACTTTCATCAATAATGCAGTTGCGGTAATGCCATCCACATCATAATCACCATAAACCGTCATCTTTTCTCCGCGACGAATTGCAGTAACGATTCGTTCTACAACCGCTTTCATGTTTGTAAACAGATACGGATCATGCAAAGCATCTGCCGAGGTTTTTAAAAACGCCTTGGCATCACCGGGTGTGACAATTCCACGGTTCAATAGAATTCGCGCAAAAAAATGAGAACAATGCAAGGTCTTACACAATGCAGAAACATCATGCTCGTTTTGTTTTAACACTTTCCAATTGCGCATTATATAAGACCTCCTTTAAAATAATAATTTATTATATCACTATATTTTAAAAGTTGCAATAATAATAAATAAAAAACGTGCTTTTCCGACAAAATCGAAAAAGCACGCAATCGCTGTTCTTATGTTCTGGCAATCAGCAGTAATCTTTTCTCACTCAAAATATCTTGTTCCATCTCATTTGCAGATTTGATGGCAGCAACGGAAGTGGCATATTTACGCGCAATATCCCAAAGCCTTTCCCCTTTTTCAGCAAAATAAACAATCAGCGGAACTGCATCGGACTTCTCAAGGGGATGATCCACATCCATTCGCACCTTTGAAACCACATCAAAACCATGTTTGGCGAAAATCATGACTGAACACTGAATTTCTGTCTTAATCTCCAACTTCCCACTGTCAATTCTTGCGTCAAAACCCAAAATACAAGGTCTCACCTCGCAGCGCATATGCTCCGAAAGCTGTTTGAGTTCCTTTTTCACTGTAAAGGGTAAAACCTTGTCAATGCTTCTGCACTGTTCTCCTTCAATCATAAAGATTGAAAGATCCAAAACGCCCTCCATTGACAACGTTTTATTTTGACCGGTGATCTTTTGAATGATCGGCATCCCCGTAACCTGAATAATTTGCGCATCTGTTTCATCCCACTGTAATTCATGACGCAAATGATCAGTCAATTCACTCTTTTCAACCAATTCCTCAGTAAAAATCTGCGATTCTTCACATTCTAAGGGATATGAAAAAGAATATACATCACTTAAAAACTGATGTTCTTGATTCTGATAAACCTCCCCTTCGGTCATGACCGTTGCGGTAAGTGATATCATGCGGTTTTTTCCGTTTTCATCCGCCTCAACATCACTACGAAGGTTTAAAATAGATGCAGTAGCTTCCATCAAGCAATGGTCTTCTTGCTGATTTAGTTCAAGAACCTGACTAAATGGAATAGCAGTAGATGTACTTTCCACCTTGGAGGGATCTAATTCTTGTGTGAACAGTAAAAAGAGATTCACAACGCCTTTAACAATTGCCTTTCCAGGTAACATTTTGATATCTTTGATACAGACCGACCCGTCTGTTTTCAATATATCCTGAATATCGGTATGCACCTCAATTTCACCCTGAATGCGAACCGTATCGGCAACATGCTCTAAAACGGTGTAGACTGTAGTTGGTGTAAAAAGCGCCTCTGCCTCCTTGCAATCCATACTCTCAATTGCATCATTCATTTGCTGATCCCGCACCTTAACCGCAACCGAAACGGTCGCTTTTGCGCTAATTTTTCGCGGATTCAATAAACGGCAGGAGGTACCGGCTACCCGAAGAACAGTTTGTGCCCAAGGCTGCACTCCGCCATCTTTAAGCGGGAAACTTTCGCTAAAACTTACAGTTTCTCCAAAGGACTTGATCTCACCGCCGTCTTCTCCTTGATAAATAATGCAAAAACGGCAATGCCCTTCCACATTTAACCGATCTCCTTCAATCTCTTTCGATACGATCACCGGCACTGCACTGCATTGTATGATTTTTTCGGCGGCCGGAAAATAATCGGGGATCAAAAGATCACATTCACACTTTTCTTCCCAAAAGTTTTCATACAGTGTTTTGGTCGCTGCTACCTTTGCTTGCTGCTGATTACATTCCATGATCCAGGCTCCTTTGTTTTTTGATAATATTTATGCCCGAATCCGATTATTTATACCTCGTTATGTATTTTAAAAACGCGCTTTAAAATGCCCCTCAAAAACTTTGGCGCCTTCACAACTACGATTTGCATACAGATTCACTCCTTAATTGAATTTTGCGATCAAGACGCCCATAATAACTACCAGGACGCAACAAATCGCAATGATCAGAATATCCGGCAAGAAAATTTGGATCAGAATACCGAGCGCAATCGAAGCCACCACACATCCCCCGATTTTGATTAAACCGTTGCATTTCATCCAAATCGCATCCTTTCCGCAGTATTCTTGCCTTATTCTATGCAAAACTCTTCAGGGTGGTACCAAAGATAAAACGCAGTGGAATACATCGAATTTACTTTTGAGCGAATCTCGGCTGTTGTTGCCAAAACCTCATGCTCTTCTTTTGTCTGAATATATGCGTTTAGTTTATGAAGAAGCGCCTTCAGTTCGTCCAAACGGTCGGTTGGAACAAGACGATGGGCAATAAAACTCCGCTTTGAATAGTACTCATCCATTTTTAGGGCAAATTCCTTTTTCTCTTCAAAACTTTCCGCTGCTTCAACTCGATCCAATTGATTATTCATTTCCTTAGCAAAGCCCGTCATAAACCAAAAATCAAGCAATACGACCGTCAAAATAAACAGCGTTATAAGCCCAAGGGCAACCATTGTGCGTTTCATTTACTCTCCCGCCGAATCAAATATGTTTTTTTGTTATCGTCCATCGTCAGCATAAATATATCCTCTATTTTGATACCATAACCATTAATGATTGCCGAAAGAGCATAATCGTCGATGCTTTTATCTTCCATGTTCTTTTTAAGTTTACATCCGTTCATCACCAAAATAATCGGGATTCCTCCCCCCTCTTTTGTTTTCACTCCCAGATCCTCCGCTGTAGGGGGAGCGCATTGCGGCTTTGGTATAACCGAAACAGTACCATTGGTCTCCAGAACGGCTATTAAAATATCTTCAACTCTTATAATACCGCTACCACGCATTGCCTCCATAATATCTTCCATTGATACTCTGGTACGCAATAATTCGTATTGATTCACCTTGCCTTGATAGATCAAAACAATCGGTCTGCCATAAAACAAACGGCGAAATCTCATTGATTTTAGTGCGATAAAGGACATCAACAACTCTAAACCGACCAGCAAAAACATCGGCATAATTCCCCATATCAGCGGCATGTTCAAATCTTGAAGCGGCAATGATGCCAGTTCCGAAATCAAGATCGTGATCACCAATTCAGACGGTTGCAACTCTCCAATTTGGCGTTTTCCCATAATGCGAACCGCCAAAACTACCGAAAAATACAATAGAACACAACGAAGAACACTAACCGCCATTCCCGATCACCTCGTTCTATATTCTTCACGATGAACGCAATAATATGCAAAAACCCGAAGAGCATTTTGCTCTTCGGGTTGTTATCAGTTTTCCAGTGCAGCCAAACGGCTTTCCAGATCTTCAATGTATTCTTCAAAGGTAATATCACGATTATAGATCTCTGTCGCCACCTCAATACCAACATAACGATAATGCCAAGGTTCATAATTATAGCCTGTAATATCTTCATCACCCTTGCGATAACGAAGAATGAAACCATATTCATGAGCATGAGCAGAAAACCATCTAAATTCTGCAGTTTGGTCGTAATTCTCATGTAATGATGCATATTTATTAACGATGGAAGGAATACAAACATCCGCAGCAAGTCCGGTATGATGTTCGCTCGCACCGGGAGGGGCGTAATATTGGTTTGTCAGACGAATGGCTTCCTCTTCCGACTTTCCTTGCCCCTTATGGTAATCAATCTTATTGTAATATTTATTATACTGGCTGGAATAAGTACGGTAACCGGAGTACAAAGTATAATTATAGCCCGCTTTTTCTCCTGCTTTAATCAATTGCAACAAAGCATTGGCACAAGTACTGTTCAATTGATAATAATTGGCGCGAGAAAACTTCACCAGGTTAGAGGGAACATAATCCGATGAAACCTTATGATCGCGATTCACCAAGATCATATACGGATCATTCAAAACCGCCTTGATCTCTTCGGCGGTTTTCGGATCCGGATTCAATCCACTGAGAGGAACATTGACCGGCTCATCCACCGAAGGTTTCGGTTCAGGCTCAGGTTCTGGTTCAGGTTCGGGTTTCGGTTCAGGTTCAGGTTCAGGTTCGGGCTCCGGTTTCGGTTCGGGCTTTGATGTTTCAGTTTCATCAGGCTCAGAATCCGCAGGATCATCAGGTTGTTCGCTGTTATTCTGCTCATCCTTTGTTTCTTCGCCGGAATCCACAACAGGTGCGGAATGCTCCTCTTGGGGCGGTTTTTTATAATCCTCCCAAACAGTACACGCTGAAACAACCGTTAGAACAACTACACAAACAAGGCTTAAAAACAGCGCAATCTTATTCTTAGTTTTCATTTTATACCTCCAAGTAGAAAGGATCTATTATGAAAAAAACAAATCAAAACATTATCAGATGGTCTACCATCCTTTTTATGCTTCTCGCAGGTTCTCTATTAGCATACAACATTTTTTTCTCAAAAACAACCCCCTTTCCCAATAATGAACCTCACCCGCAAAATCAATTAACTCCATCCAGGGACGGCACATTGAGCAACGAAACCTTTTCAAAACTAATTGAACAAAACCTAAGTGAACTTGGTTTTATTGAAAACATTTCATTTGTTGGAAAAGAAGATGGTTATTTCAGTATTTGCGGAACATTTACCAGTCCCGAGCGTTTTTCAACGCTAATTGGCGAATTAAGCTCATTAGAAGTCTTGCTTAAAGCTCTTAAAAATGAAACCATTTCCATCGAAGGACACTTGGGAAAAAACGAAATCGGAAACGGTTGCTTCGTCACCGATACGATCACCTTTTCCGGTTATACCGTTCCCGCAGGAATTGGAACGGAATATATTGAGCAATATACCGGTCTCAATCAATTACTCGCGGTCCCCTATGAAGAAATTCGGTTCAGTGAAAAGGGTGTGTTTTATGAAAACGGCTTGCCGGCAATCATTCAAACTGCTTTGTATAAGTAGTATCCATTTCCTTTTTCTTGGGCATAAACCGCACAAATAAACCTGCCATCAGCGCAAGAACTCCGGTAATGATCGGCAGGTGCCAATGTTCCAAGCCATACATTTTAATAAAGGGAATCGGCAAAATTGACAGTCCCTCCATGAACACCAAAAGAATGCACCAAATAATTGACACCGACAATGGATATTTGCCAAAATTGATCTTTTGAACATAGCAATCAAAAGCAATAACAAAAGCCGCATAGAATAAAAGTGCTGACGCAAAAGAGACATGCCCGATCACAGGCTGAAAAATCGCAATAATTGTATTGTCTGCGAAACTAATGTATCCATCGTTAATGATACCCGGACCGTTGAATAAGCAATTCTTTAATAGAACGGCAATCATGATCAATACATAAAAACCCACAAACAGAATTGGTGACAAACCAAAGCCAAGGCCGAAGGATTGGCCCTGATCTTTCACCGTCCCGGTCAAAAGTCCAAATCGAACCAATAAAAAATGTACCATGCTCAGTAAGCATAAAATCAACGGAATCATAAACTGTTTCTGAGCAAGCATCAACAATCCCAAGAGGATGGCCATCCCCAAGGGAATGAGTCCAAAAACAATCAGCGAAACTTTACTGTGCCGATCCTTATATCCGTCGAAATAACTTTTCCGAATCCAGAAACGGGCCAAGGAAAAAAGACACAGAAACACCAAGCCGACCAATGTTCGAAAAAACGGTGTATTATAGTAGGCAATAGACGAAAATGTCATTTGAAATACCATAATAAGCGCGGTAAACAAAAACACTGCATCAATGATTCCGATAAGAATCGATGTTAAATGAATCTTTGTCTTCAAAACCTTTTTATAAAAGAGCATCCCCCCCGCAATTCCAATGACCGAGATAAGAAGGGTGATCAAATAAGAAACCAGGATTTCTTTCATCACAAAACCTCCTTCCCTTTCTTAAACGGCAACGGGAGCAAAACATAAGCCATGATCAAATTAAAGACCAATACGGCAGCGATAAAGCCATACGTGATATAAACGTTAGCAAACAGCAACATCACGACAAACATCAAATAATAGGAAAGTGCCAGCACCGGGCTCACCACTCGATGATGTTCCAACACAAGTTGATATCCGATCTCAGAAATCAAAAGATAGATCACTGCACTGATCAACATCAAAACGCCAAAACCTAATGCTTGACTCATATCAATTTCTCCAACATAAATCAAACCGATAATCAGAAGGTTCTGCGCCAGGATAAAACCGCATCCGAAAGTCAAACCTGCATAACGTTTTTTATCAAGACTTGCAAGATTACCGTAGGTGAAGAATTTTATCGCCTCTGTACATAAATAAAAAATCAACAACGCCAGCGAACCGCCAATATAAATATAGGTGTTGGCACTTGATTGGTCCGATACAGCAATCGCCGGCAGAAACACTTGAGCAGCAACAACAATAAGCACTGCATCGACTACCAATGCCAAAAGAAAGGTAACAAATCCATGCAAAACCGATTGAAATGCTACCTCCTTGCGCACTTTTGAGCAATATAAGACCAACAACACGGTAAAGGGGATAACCGCACCCATTAAAATAGACGGCCAAGCCACCGCAACATTTTGCAACAATGCACCCATTCTTTAATCCTCTTTCAACGTAAGTTTTGCTGCTGCAAGGGTATTCTGCATCAGCATGGAAATTGTCATCGGTCCAACCCCACCGGGAACAGGGGTGATATAGGACGCCTTCGCAAAGCAACCATCAAAATCCACATCTCCGCAAAGTTTGCCATTTTCATCCCGATTCATGCCAACATCAATGACAATTGCCCCCTCTTTGATCATATCGGCCGTAATAAATTTGGCCTTTCCGATGGCAACGATCAAAACATCAGCTGCCGCAGTTTTTTGAGCAAGATCTTTTGTTTTGGAATGACAGATCTGCACAGTGGCATTGGCATGAAGCAAAAGCATTGCCTGAGGCTTGCCCACAATATTGCTTCTTCCCACAACAACGCAATCCTTCCCCGCTACATCAATTCCACTGTACTCCAGCAATTTCATAACGCCTGCAGGAGTACAGGGCAAAAAATCATATTGACCCAGCATGATCTTCCCCACGTTCTGCACATGAAAGGCATCAACATCCTTTTTAGGATCAATCGCTGCAATCACTTTATTGGCATCCAAATGTTTCGGCAATGGCAATTGCACAAGAATACCATGGATCGCAGGATCTTTGTTCAATTGCTGCACCAAAGAAAGCAAATCATCTTCAGCAGTTTCTTCGGGCAGAGCATAGTTTTCTGAATAAAAACCGACTTCCTCGCAAGCCTTAATTTTATTGCGCACATAAACTTTGGAGGCACTATCTTCACCAACGATTACCACCGCCAGTCCGGGGCGAACCCCTTGTTCCATCAAAGCAAGCGTTTCTTTTTTAATAATTTCACGAACCTGAAGAGAAATACTCTTCCCATCAATGATCTTCGCCATTTTCTTCCACCTCATTTTCTTCTGCGGTATCGACATCTTCTTCCACAGCATAATCAAACTGCGGAACATACTCCGGTTTTTCTTCCCCGGTAACCGCAACCTCCAGTTTCAGGCGAGAAGGTTTTTTGATCCAAATAAAAATTAATCCGCTCAAAGACAACAGCGCCATAACCATTGCAAGAACCATATTGATCCGCAAACCAAAAATGTGCAAATTATATGCTACATCCCTCAGCGGCTCCATCCAGGCACGCCCAATACCATACCAAGTCATATACATCAAAAAGAGTTCGCCTTTATATTTACGGAAGTCCATATAGCCAAGAATAATCAAAAGCCCCAACAAATTCCAAAGAGATTCATATAAGAAGAGAGGATGGACATATTCGGCAATGCAATCAACGCCAACGCCCATACGCCAAGGAAGTTCGGTTTGAACACCGAATACTTCCACATTGGCGAAATTGCCCCAGCGACCAATGATCTGTCCGATCATAAAGCCAATGGACACCAAATCCAGCAAATTGGGCAAGGAAATCTTTTTAACTTTGCAAAAAACGGCAACTGCAAGTACAGCGCCCAAAACACCTCCATAGATAGCAAGTCCACCGTTCCACACGCTGATCATATCCATAAAGGAATCAAAACTGTCCAAATCGCCCAATATGTACCACACACGCGCCCCAATAAAGCCCGCAGGCAACCCCACCAACATTCCGTCCAAAATATCATCACTCTTAATTTGAAACCGCTTTGCCAGACGATCACAAATAAAGTACGCGGCCAAAATGCCAATACATATCACAATGGCATACCATTCAATGGTGATATTCTCCGTAATTTTAAATGCAGTAGGGTTAATCGTAAACTCTCCGATCCCAAGGCCGGGAAACGATACAGTATTATAATCCACTTTATTTATCCTCCTTCAAAGGCTTGATCACCGAAAGGCAACTACGCTCCCGTGAAAACATTTCTTTCGCTCTCTCAACAAGATCCGAAGCGGTGATCATCTGCAAAGCCGCAATGGAATCCAAGGTTACAGCACCGTTTAGATGATTACCGATAAAACGATTGACCATCCCATAGGCGTGATCGGTTTCAACAACCAAAGCACCGTACAAGCCATTACGAATTTCCTTAAAACGCTCTTCCTCTACACCTTTTTCAAAAAGTGTATCAATATGACGAAACGCCTGTTCTTCCACCGCCTTCGGGTCATCGCTCTCGCCGTTTATTACGCAAAAAGAGAAATAATCCGAAAGATCATACCAGCAGTCAAATTCATTATTGATTAAACCGGTTTCATATAATTCTTTATAAAACGTAGAGGACTTACCAAACAAATACTCCAGCAAGATCTCCACTTCCATCTCTTTCTTAGCAAGAGCAAAACCATCCACATCGGTATGGTTGTCTTTAAAGCCCAAATGGAAAATCGGGCGGGAAACCAGCATTTCTTTTTCTGTATATCGCACTCTTGCGGCATCCGGTTCTTGAATCGGGAGGTCAATGGATGCGCGTTTCTCCCCCGCCTCAAAATAGCGGTCAACCGTCTTCAACACCTCATCCAAAGGAACATCCCCCGCGACCGCCAAAACCAAGTTGGCGGGATGATAAAAGGTATTATAACAGTCCATCAGAATCTCCGGAGTCAAAGAATAAATATCATCCACTGTGCCGGCAATGTCACGACAAATGGGATGATCCTGATATAACCCCTGCACCATGGTGAAATAGCCCTGCCATCCGGGTTCATCTTCATACATTTTGATTTCTTGAGCAATGATCCCCTTTTCTTTTTCCACATTTTCATTTGTGAGATAAGGATGGGTTACAAAAGACAACAAAATATTAAGATTATCATTAAAACGGTCACTGCAAACAAAATAATATGCCGTTTTATCATTGGACGTATAGGCGTTCGCTTTTGCGCCGGTCTTCCCGTAAAAATCAAAAGCGTTTCCATCCTTACCCTCAAAAAGTTTATGCTCTAAAAAATGAGCTGTGCCGTTGGGGACCGAAACTTCGCGACCGTCCAATGTTTTAAAGCAGAAGTTTACAGAACCAAACTTTGTTGCGATCATTGCTGCCTTTTTTGCCTTCTGCGGCTTATTCATATAGTAGATCGTAAGACCGCTGGGATGGATCAATTTTTGATATTCCTCACCGATCATCGAACATTGATAAGTTGTCGTTTGCATCATTGTTCGTTATGAACTCCCTTCAATAAATAAACCGTATCCAAAGCGATCACTTTTGCAATCGCAATGACCTCTTCTTTGGTCACCATTTGAATTTCTTCAATTTCCTGCTCCGGCGTCTTTAATTCGCCGCGTACTGTTCCGGAAAGCATATAAGATGCCAATGCGCTCTCGCTATCGCATAATCCGTAAATGCTATCAATCAAATATGCTTTTGCATTGGCAAACTCTTCTTCGGCAACCGCTCCGTTTGCAATGGCAGAAAGCTGCGCTTCAATCTCTTTACGCGCCTCTTCATATTTTGCCGACTCCACACCGCTGGATACAAACATCACATTCTTAAAGCGGTCCACCGTTGAAGAACAATAATAGCAAAGAGAAAGCTTCTCGCGCACATTCAAAAAGAGTTTTGAAGTAGCACTGCCACCGTAAAGAACATTAAACAATCGGCAGGCGGCACCATTTTCTAATGCAGATTTGCCCAAACGAAATCCGAGATTTAGTTTGCTTTGGTTCAAATCCATGGGTTCAACTACCTCGCGCACAGAGGGTAGATCAAAAGCCACCGCCGTTTTCGGCAACTTTTCCGACCGTTCGACAAACCTATCTGCAAGTTCGTTTAAAAACGTCCCTTCGTCTTTTCCGATATAGGTGATCACCACCAAGGCTTCCCGCATCAGCTTAGAGAAAAAGGAATACAAAGACCGGCGGTCAAAACTTTTAATGGTCTCAATATCGCCCATTTCATGGATTCCATAAGCTTCATTATCGCACATCAATGATTTGCATCGTTCCAATGAATAGACGCGCTTATCGTTGAAAAGACCTTTGATCTTATCCATAAGATTGGCCTTTTCTTGCTCCGTATATTCAGTCAAAAATCCGCCATTCTCAACTAAAGGATGAAAGATCATTTCTTTAAACAAATCAAGGATCGCGCCTTGGATATCCTCATGGTCCAAGGCATATTCATTGTTTAGATAGGTGAAAGAAAACGATAAAATTTCCAATTCACCCGCTTTGTTTGCACTAACTGAAAAGGAAGCTCCATAATTTCGCGCCAAATAGCGGCTGATCAAATCCATTTGAGGATACTTCATGCAACCGCGGCTGAACACACCGGCGAGAAGGGACATTGCTGTGGCATTCTCGGTTGAAAGTGGCATCAAAAAATCCACCGATAAATATCCGGTTTTAAAATGATCCGCAATCCCATAATTACAAATAACGCCCGATCGTGGCTGATCTTGATAGAATTTCATGAGAACTCCTTATATATTACTTTAATCTTTATTTTATCATATAAACTATAAAAAGAAAAGCATCGGTTTTTATTAATTCATGAACATTTTGTTACAAAAAACGATTGCAACCGCTCAACGGTATTTTCTGCAATTTCTCTGGCTTTATCCTCATCGCAAAGCATTTCATATTCAAGCGGATTGCATAAATAACCAACTTCCAGCATGATCGCTGGATATTTGGTTTGGCGGCAAACGCGAAGACTTTGGCGCCGGTAGGAAGTCGGCTCCTCAGCCACCCATTCGGCAAGAGAAGCAGAAAGCGGAGAGGAGTATAATACCAAACCGCCGGTTGCTTTGGTAAAATCACTGCATTGATCGGTCGAATTATGATGAATTGAAACAAAGAGATCGGGACCGTGATTCTCCGCCAAATCCACTCGAGTATCCAGAGATAAAGTTTCATGCCCCGCCTCCATCAATGTCACCTCTGCTCCGGCATCAGTTAATTCTTCATAGAGGTATTTTGCAAAAACAAGATTTAAATCACTTTCGGTGGGGTATTCATCACCGCCTGCACCGAGAGCGCCTGCATCATCTCCTCCATGCCCAACATCCAATAGAACACGTTTTCCTTCCAAATCTCCTGTATGATACCGTAGAAATAAGGTGATTCTGTTTTTTTGCAGATATACTTCATAACCTGCCAAAACGCGCCCCGAAGCCGATGTTACAGAAACGGTACTATTTTGCGAATGCCGCTCTAATCTCACCAAAAGATCTCGATGATCAACATCAACCTCTATTTCCTCCTTCTGCCCGATTCTCAGAAAGAGTTCCAGCGACGAAGCATTGTATTCCGTATAATAAGAAAAATCATCTTTGCAAGAGATTACCACACGCTCATATTGATAATCCAACGGTTCTTCTGCCGCCTGAGAATCTGTCCCCAATGTAGATTGTTCGACCCAAAAACCGTTTTCCAACAGTGCCCGGGTTCCTTCCAGCCCACATATCGTCAGTTCTGTTCCAAGACGCAGCGGATCATGATCCATCTGCGATCCATCAACGCTTTGGTCAAAAATATAAGCATCGGTTTGCAGTTCCATTTGACTTTGATATCCATCGGAATATAGATGAACCACCAAATCGGTTTTAAGTTCATTGGTTTGTCCACCCAATGATGAAATATATGAGAATCCATCCAACAAGAGGGTCCCCCCCTGCGGTAAGGACGGCATCGTCCACTCCCCTTGATAAAAGCACGGATCACTCTTTGACGGAGAAAGCGGAATGGATATCCATTGATTTTGAAATATAACTGAAGACCCTGCCGGCGCTTGCACCTGAATGGTCAGTGTTTCTCCTGAACCACGATGAATTTCGCCGCTTGGATATGCACTTTGTATCTCAGCAATCGGCGAGGGTTCATCATAGACAACAACGATACTTTTTTGCGCACTGCCGGATATCACCGTAATCCGATTATTTCCCTTTGAAAGCGGAACATATGCAGCAAACAAGCCATAAGAATTTGTTACTGCCTTAACACCATTGACTGTTACACTTTGCCCGGCAGGGGCTGTTCCCGTTACAGAGATTCCGCCTGTATTTACAGTAATACCGCTTTCGGGAGAGGTGATCTTTAATTCACTGGCCGCTGATAATTCAATGGGACGAATAGATTCTACCGAAGTGTTCAGAAAACCATTCTCATTTTCTTGAATCGGCTCTTCCCCTCTGTAATAGGAAAGAATCCCATCCACCGCTCCCAAGGGGTTTTCAAGGATCGTTCCATAGCGAAAAAAGCAATGCCCTGCATAACTTTTCTTTTTAGAAATATAGTGAAGTTGGCGATTCATAATAGAGCCATCATCAAAGCCCACTTCGTCTGTTCCGACTTTATAAAGCGCCAAACCGATCAATAATTTTACATCGTTTTTCTTGCAAAGAGTATCCCACCAATCCGCCAACACCGCAAAAGGCGCCGCTTTATGATCGAAACTCCAATATAACTGCGGGCATATATAATCCAGCCAGCCTTCTTCCACCCATTTTTTACTGTCGGCATAAATATCGGAATAAGCGCTCAAACCGGTGGTATTACTTCCCGCAGGATGAACCCATTTATTTGCCCAAATTCCAAAGGGGCTGATCCCAAATTGTGCATCTTTTCGGTGTTTTTTAATCACCTTTCGAACTTTGCTGACCAATTGATCTACCGAATCACGACGAAAATCTGCCAAAGAACGTCCATTCCCATAGACCGCGTAGGCATCGGCATCGTCAAAATCAGCATTATTATAGGGATAAAAATAATCATCAAAGTGGATTCCGTCAATCTCGTAGTTTTGAGCAATCTCTTCCACTCCGTCCAGAATCAATTTTCGAACCTCAGGCAGACCCGGATTATAATAGAGCCCGTCCGCTGTTGTAACTGTATATTCCGGATGAAGGACAGCGGGATTATCCGGCGAAAGACGGTTCCAAACATTCGTTCCGGTTCCGATTCGATAAGGATTGATCCATGCATGCAGTTGAATATTGGACCTATGGGCTTTTTTGATGAAATACTCCAAAGGATCAAATCCTTCGGCCGGTGCAACCCCTTGCCTTCCTGTAAGATATGTACTCCAAGGAAAGATTTCAGAGCGATATAACGCATCTCCGGTCGGACGCACCTGAAAATAGATGGTATTCAAGCCGATTTCCGAGCAGTTTTCAACAATGGCATCAATCTCATTTTTCATTGCTTGAGTTGAAAGCCCCATTTTCGATGGAAAATCCAAATTTCCCACCGACGCCACCCAGCAAGCGCGGACTTCCGGTGCCGTTGCTTCTGCCTGAAACGGCAAAAGGGTAAGCATTAAACTCCATATGCAGATAACGATTCCTATTTTCTTCATTGATTCTCCTTAAATTGTATATCTGCCTCATTTTATGCAAAAAGTCTTATACAAATGTATAAGACTTTTTGAACTTATCCAAGCGGCTTCGCTTCTGTATCATTTTCCTCGTATGCCAAGTTATCATAAAGTTCCAAAAACTTTTCAAAGGTACCGGATTTGGTGTAATTATATGCCATTTGATCAAAAAATGCCATTTCTTCATTGAGGATTAAACGATGCTCAATCTCACTATACAAAATGATGATCAGCGGTGTAGAATGAATAGCCGCCGCTTCTCCGGCGGGAACTTTTTCTGCCGGAAGGCTGCGGATCCTATTGCAGATCTTTTCCACATCCTCCATGCTGTTGACCACTTTAGACCGATAAAAAACAGTTCCATCTTCACTCACATACTCTCGCTGTAGTTCGATTGTACTCACCATTTTTTCAGGGATATGAATGGTGTCATTTTTTACTTTAAAGCTGCAACTGCTCATCAAAAACAGCATTACAGTCAAACATAAACACAATGCTTTTTTCATATAATCCTCTTTCTTATAGCGCGCCGGTAGACGATGCCAACACCGCGCCGGAAACCCCATCTACAGTACAGTAATAAACCAAATCATTTAACATGGAAATAAAGCGAATCTCATATTGCTCCAAGCCATTGGAACTAAAAATCGCGATCTCAATGTAATCATATTGAAAATCCTGATTTCCGCTAAAGGCCTTTACACCGTTTGAGATTGCTTTCCCACTATCAATGGGCAAAGAATCAACTCGAACCACTTGCCCTTCCTTTACCATCTGGTAAGGCACAATTCCATCGTTGGTGTAGTTTGCATTTGAAAAGCGCTGAACGTGCCCTGTTTTAGAATCCACTTCCGCAACATAGATATCAGAATACTCAGCAGATTCCGGCAGAGCGGCGGTGTAATATAAAAGCACCGTTCCGTTTCCATCGGCATTGAGCGCCATCTCAATGCCATAAAGAACCATATCTTCTTTATTTTTCGCTTTTAAATATTCATTCATTGCCGCCGCAATGGTAACTGCAGTATTATTGGTTTTTCCGAGACTGCTGTCACTCTTAATAAAGTCGCTGATAATGGGAATATTGCATGCGGACAATGAAATGAGCGTTGCCAATATAAGCAATAACGCTGCAAACTTTTTCATATACGGCTCCTTATCACAAACTATATAAATAATCCAATTCTTTTTGCGTCAGAACACGATACTGACCCGCACGCAGGGTTCCAATGGACAAATCTGCCAATTTATCCCGCTTCAAACGAAGAACTTCCAAACCCAAAGCATTACACATTTTACGGATCTCGCGATTTTTCCCTTCGTAAAGAGTCAAATAGAAGACCGTGCGATCTTCCTTTGCTTCCAGAATCTCGATATCTGCCGAACGGGTCGTATAGTCATCTTCCGCAATATAAATTCCGGTTTCAAAAGCCTTAATGTGCTCCCGATGAATAGCACCGCGCACAATCACTCGATAGGTTTTAGGGATATTATTCCGCGGGTGGGTCAATTTATTGGCAAGTTCACCATCATTGGTCAAAAGCAGGAGCCCTTCACTATCCTTGTCTAAGCGACCAACAGGATAAACACGTACACGTTCTTTGCGAACCAAATCAGCCACACACTTTCTTCCCTGCTCATCGCTCATAGTGGTCACATATCCACGCGGCTTATAAAGCATGATCGTCACTTTATTGCGAATCTGCGGCTTAATGACTTTTCCATCAATTCGCACCAAATCTTTATCTCCGTCGGTCTTATCTCCAAGATGAACCGGGTTGCCGTTCAAGGTCACTCTTCCGCTCTCGATCAGAGCCTCGGCGGCACGACGAGAACAGATCCCGCAATCTGCGATATATTTTTGAATTCTAATTGTTTTTTCTTGCATATCAATCTCTTTTCTTTTATTTCTTCTATTGTACCTTTTTTTTAGCGGTTTTTCAAGAATAATCGGCGAAAAAATCGAAATATTCGAGAGATAAACAACTCTTTTTTCACCGTAACCTCAACCGCCTGTTCCAATACCAGTGGACTTTCAGCAATTTTAACATCTTGATACCAGTATTCCACCGTTCCAACCACATCGCCAGCCTCTTTATTTCCATAAATAAACGGTGATGCAACCACTCGCCTCTCTACAGAACCATCATAAGCAAAAAAGTTGAACGTCACCTGATCACAATTAACTGCGCGAGCCAATCCTCCCCCCGCGATATTGAGATTGACTCCAAACGCTTCTTTATCTTCTATAACCACACTTTCAATCGAATTAAACCATTTTTCGTAAGCGGAGGTATGGATATTCCAATCATTCCGCCTGCCAAGCGTCACACAGATCAGAGGACTCCCGTCCTTTTGTGCCGCTGTCACCAAGCAACGCCCCGCGCTCATTGTATATCCCGTTTTCCCGCCAATACATGCGCCATATAGCGTTAATAATTTATTATGATTCACAATAGTTTGATCTTTGATTTTATAACTTTTACTTGCGGTAATCGTACGAAAACTCTCGTTTTTCATCGCTTCAATCATTATCAAAGCCAGATCACGAGCGGTGGTATAATGCGCCTCTGCCGGTAACCCATTGGGGTTTGAAAAATGGGTATTTTCCAACCCCATGTCACGCGCCTTTTGATTCATGAGTTGCACAAATCCTTCTTCTGTTTCTCCGACAAAAATTGCCAAAGCTACCGCACAGTCGTTTGCTGAACGAAGCATCAACCCATATAAAAGTTCTTCAACCGTATAGGTTTCCCCCGTCTTAATATAAAGCGAGGATCCCTCGATTCCCACCGACTCTGCAGGAATGGTAACAACATCAGAAAGATTTACTGTATTCAAAACAATTAACGCGGTCATCACCTTTGTTGTGCTTGCCATTGGCAAACGCATCTCCCCGTTTTCTGCTTCGAGTACGGTTTTGGTTCGTCCATCCATAATTAAAAAAGCACCGCCCGATGCCGAAACCACAGGGCAAACAGTAAATACGAGCAGGAAAACCAGTATAAATAAAATCATTCTTTTCAAAAAAATCACCCGCCCTATTTATACGGGCGGGTGATGAATGATTATACCTCTTCCTCAACGGAATCTTCTTTTTTCTTAATCAGACCGGAAATCTTGTCGATTACTTCCGGAACCATATCAATTAGTTTTTCAGCGCCGGATTCCGATTCGGAAACGGGAAGCATGCGGATATTATCGCCGCGGATCACCAAAAAGCAAACAGGAGTAACCTTAACGCTACCGCCGGCACCGCCGCCAAAATGATCTTTTTGCGCGCCGAAACCGCTCCCGCCGCTCACAAAGCCGCAAGAGACCTTAGAAATGGGAATCAACGTAATATCATCGGTAGCTTTGATGGGATCACCGATCACCGTATCCACATCTACAAGCTTTTTCAAGCCATCTAAGGCACCGTTCAATACCGTTTCAACTTTATTATCCATTATTTTCCTCTCCTTCGGACTTACTTAATGATAGTATACCGCAAAACACCAAAGAAATCAATACATAAATGATTCGCCATAAATTTGTATAGGCGCGGGCGATGCCCTCCACCGTTGTTTGGGTGGAATCAAAATCGGCAAGGATCGCAACATCCCATTTCTCGCGCGGATAAATCGGCGCTAAAGCAGCTGCCGCCGTATCTAAAACTGCATTGGCGCTTCCATAGATCAGCGCAAGATCACCGGGATCTTCGTGACCTACCGATACGCGCAATTTTAGCTTTGTCACTGTTAATAATCGGCGCATATGGCCGGGGATCCGCTTGATCAGATCCCAAAGCAACCGCTTGTCAATAGGCGCTTTCTCTTTTTGCGGTTTTTCCTTCTTTTTCTTTTCTTTTTTCGGTCTTCCCGTTGCAAACACCGTCAAAAACGGGTAAAAGATCCCTGCTCGCACCTGCACCTCTTTCAGATAAGAGATCTGCAGGGTCAAGGGCATAAAAAGCAAGAAGAGCAAAATTGCCGCTACGATCAAAAAGACTTTCATACCAATGCTTCTTCAGCGGCAGGGTCCTCCGCTTCGCTTAAAACATCATCGAAAGACTGCTGACCTTCCACTTCATCGCCCGGTAATTCCAAGCGAGGGAGTTCCGGAAGTTGCTCCAAAGACTGCAGACCAAAGCAACGAAGGAAATCCGCTGTTGTACCATAAAGCCAAGGTCTTCCGGGGGCATCCATTCTTCCCTTTTCTTCAATCAAGCCTTTTTCCACCAACGCATTGATACCATAAAAGCAATCCACTCCGCGGATTTGCTCCACATACGCCTTAGTCACCGGCTGATTATAAGCAACGATAGACAAAATCTCCAAAGCCGCATTGGAAAGAGGCGTATTTCTCCGATGATCCAGCGCCTTCTTGGTGATCTCCCCGTAATAAGGAGAAGAACACATCTGATAAGTATTGTCTAATTTTAAAATCTCAAAACCGCGGTTCTCATTCTTATAACTCTCACGAAGCTCGTCGATGATCATATCCACCCGTTCGCCTTCAATTTCGAGAACTTCTGCCAACTTTTTCCGTTCAATGGGCTCACCGCTGGCAAAAAGGATAGACTCCACCGCTCCGCTGATATAATTCAATTCCATGTTATTTCTCCTTCTTAAAGGTGAGATAGAGATCATCGCTCCGATTTTCCATCTCTACATGCTTGGATTTGGAAAGTTCCAGCACTGCCAAAAATGTTGCCACAATTTCCGAGCGATTCTTCGCTGACTTAAACAAGCTTCGGAAACTACAGGTCACCTGACGTTTTAACATCCTGAGCACGCCAACAATACGAGCGGGTACACTGGCAATTTGTCTGCCAACGATCCCCTGAAAACTCTTGATCGGCGGAGGCAATGCGCGAGCACTTCGACGTAAAACATTGCGATATGCTTCGGTCAGCGTATTGGTTTCATATGTCAATTTATGCTTTTTATCAAAATCCAAATGTTCTGTGCGGCGCACATAAGTAATACCGGCATTTTGCTGATCCTCTCTCAACTTGCCGAGAATCGCTTTATAACGCTTATATTCTGCCAATGCTTCAGCAAGGCTCATTCGAGGATCTTCCTCCTCTTCCTCAGCCTTAGGAAGAAGCATACGTGATTTAATCAGCATCAATTGTGCCGCCATCTCAATAAAAGCACTGGAAACCTCAAGATCCATCTTTTTAAGATCTTCAATATACTCCATATACTGCTCTAAGATCAGCGAAATGGGAATATCATAAATTGAAACTTTGTTTTTAGAGATCAAATGAAGCAGTAGCTCCAAGGGACCATCAAAAACCTCTAAAGAAAACTTCAGTTGTTCCATTTTAACTCCTTATAAAAACCAGAATACCATTGACCACAAGCGCAACAGTAGGTTTAATATGCCGCTTTGAACTGCACCGATTATGGTGCCCACAATATCGGGAATTGGCAAAAACTCCGGCAGAATCAACACTGCCATAAAAATCAACTGCACGGTTTGCGCATTTCGTGCCATGAAAGATGCATAATTGGGCGAAAAATAACTAACGACTCTGGAACCATCAAACGGATGGACAGGAATCAAATTAAAAACCGCCAAACCAACATTCAGCAACACCATATACATCAGGAACATTACCAAGAAATTGGGGAGTCCAAATGCAAAGGACAGATACAGCAACAGCGAAGAGATTACACACAAACAAAGGTTAGAGATAGGACCGGCAATTGCCGTATACAGCATCCCCTTACGCGGATTCTCAAAATACATCGGATTTACCCGAACCGGTTTTGCCCAACCGAAATGAACGATCAGCATCACAATAAATCCAAAAACATCAATATGATGCAAAGGATTCAAAGAAAGCCGCCCATCCTCATTAGGGGTAGGATCTCCCAAACGAGTTGCCATCCACGCATGAGAAAACTCATGCACAGTCAAGGAAATAGCAACCGCCGGGATCAGATAAATATAATCAGAAATATACGACAAAAGATTATTCATTTTGCGCCCCTTCGGCAATACTCGAAAGCATTGCCACCAATTCTTCGCGCCCCAAACGTGTCTTAGACGAAAAAGCGACAATACGCTCCGGATTTAAATCAGCATAGAGTTCTTTTAATGCCGCCAAATTTTCGGTAACCGCCGTTTTGGAAAGTTTGTCCGCCTTTGTTGCAACAATCCAATAAGGAATCCCTGCCTCTTCCAAAAATGCCGCCATATCCAAATCATCTGCAGTAGGCTTATGGCGAAGATCCACCAAAGAAACCGCCAACTTCTTATCGCCGGCAAAAGCGAAATAGGCCTCCATAAAATGCGCCCACTTTTCCTTTTCTTTTTGAGAAACGCGCGCATACCCATAACCGGGTAGATCCACCAAAAATAGTTTTCGATCTATTTCATAATAGTTGATGGTTGCTGTTTTCCCGGGCTTTTCGGAGGTGCGCGCCATGGATTTCCTGCCCAAAAGACAGTTGATCATGGAACTTTTTCCCACATTGGATCGTCCGCAAAACAGCACTTCCGGCAAACCGGTCTGAAATTGTGAGGGACGAACCGCAGAGATGCGCAGTTGAACCTGTTGAAGATTTAAACCCATGCTTCCTTCCCCATTTCTTTTTTGCCCGCCTTTTGCGGGGGGCAAACAAATGTTTTACGCCGTTTTTCATTAATGCCGAGTACGCCCTTTAAAACTTCATCCGCATGAGAAACCGGCATAAAGGTAATTGCCTTGCGAACTGTCGGATCTATCTTTTCCAGATCCGGCAGATTATCTTTTGGAATATAAACGGTTTTAATCCCGTTCTTATAGGCCGCCATCGTTTTTTCTCTCAAACCGCCAATCGGCAATACCCGACCGGTCAAGGTAATTTCTCCGGTCATGGCAACCCGATTATCTGCAGGAATCCCAGTCAAAGCAGAGCATACTGCCGTCACAACCGTAATACCGGCGCTGGGACCATCCTTGGGAATAGCGCCTTCCGGAAAATGAATGTGCAGATCCTTGGTCTTATAGAAATCATAACTGACATTCATTCGATCCGCAACGCTTCGCAGATAAGAAACTGCCGTTCGGGCGCTTTCTTTCATCACATCACCTAAACTTCCGGTCAATTCCAGTTTTCCGCTTCCTTCCAAAACCGATACCTCAACGGTTAGCATCTCGCCACCCACCGAGGTCCAGGCAAGACCGTTTACAATGCCAAAGCAATGGGGATCATATAACGGTTCATCTTTATACTTTTTCGGTCCAAGCAAGGATTCCAGATGCGATGCACCTACGGTAAGACTCTTCTTTCCGTTTTCTACGATCTCGAGCGCAGTCTTTCGCATGATCTTACCAACGCACCGCTCCAATTCACGCACCCCGGACTCACGGGTATAGCCCTCGATCAAGGCATGGATTGCAGCATCGCTGATCTTAATCTGCGCACTCTTTAAACCATGCATTTTGCGCTGCTTAGGCACTAAGTATTGCTTCGCAATATGGTATTTTTCTTCATCAAGGTAAGATGAAAGTTCAATCACTTCCATACGATCCAGCAATGGGCGCGGAATGGTATTCAAAGAATTGGCAGTCATGATAAAGAAGGCCTGCGAAAGATCCATCGGAACCTCAATATAATGATCCACATAATTGCAGTTCTGCTCGCTGTCCAGCACCTCTAAAAGTGCAGAAGCAGGATCTCCGCGCAGATCAGAGCACATTTTATCCACTTCATCCAAAAGAATCAGCGGATTGCTGCTCCCCGACTTAATGACCGCATCGGCAATCCGTCCGGGCATCGCTCCAATATAGGTCTTGCGATGTCCGCGAATCTCCGCCTCATCATGAACACCACCCAGGCTGACTCGCGCCAATTTACGATTTGTTGCCTCCGCAATGCTGCGCGCAATAGAAGTCTTTCCCACTCCGGGCGGACCCACCAAACATAAGATCTGACCGCCCACTGCATTCAAAGAGCGAACCGCCAGAAACTCCAGTACGCGTGTTTTTACTTCGTCTAAACCATAGTGATCTTTTTCCAAAATGGCACGGGCGGTTTTAATATCCATATTCTCTTCGGTATAAACGCCGAAAGGAACTTCCAAAACAATATCCAAGTAATTGCGGATCACCGCACCCTCATGAGAAAGGGGCGGCATCTTCGCCATGCGATCCACCTCTTTGGTGAGTTTTTCCTTAATCTCATCAGAAGCATTTAAGGCATCCACACGATCATAATAAGCACCGATATCATCGCCGTTATCATTCTCGCCAAGTTCATCTTGAATCACGCGCATCTGCTCATGGAGATAATAATCACGTTGATTGGCCTCAATAGATTCTCTTACCCGAGCATGGATCTCCTGCTCCATTTTCAGCACTTCGATCTCGCGAATCAAGATCTCCAGCAACACTTCACACCGTTTCACCGGATCCAATGTTTCCAAAACTTCCTGCTTATGCTCAGGAGAGAGCAAGCTTTGCGCAGTAATTTCATCGGCGCAGCGCCCAAGGTCGGTTTCGGTAAAAATCTCCGGAACGCGTTCTTCCCCAATTTTAGGAAGTAAAGCAACATAATTACCAAAAGTTTCTTTTAAAGAACGAAGCAAAGCTTCTCGCTCTGTTGATTCTGCAGATGCTTCAATTTCTGTGATAGGAAAAACAATTCCCAAAAACATTTTTTGTTTTTTCTCTGCCTTTAAAAGATCGCAGCGAGAAAGTCCTCGCACCATTACCCGAACAGCACCGTCGGGCAGCTTTGCCACCTGCTTGATCTTTGCCAAAGTGGCAATATCACATAAATCTTTGGTGGTTGGCTCCTCAATGCTGAAATCTCGCTGAGATGCCACAATGATCAATCCATCATGTTTTGCGGCTGCTTCAACAGCACAAACGGAAAAATCGCGAATCACATCCAATGTGATGGTTGTTCCCGGAAGCACAACAATCCCGCGAGAAGGAATCAGCGGATGCTGCTGTAATGTATGATTATTTTCAAGAATACTGATTTCTGCCATGTTTACTCCTAAATTAAATTATATACTGTTTAATTATACTAAATAAATAGATAATAATCAAGTATTTTTATTGAACAGAAAATGAACAAAAGGTGACATTAAACTGTCACCTTTTTTGTCATTCGATCTTGAAAATGTCCCAAAAAATGCGCCGCGCGAAACATCCCGGCTCCATAATATAAACCGAGAATAATCCCTTCCAAATGGTGAAAAGAAGAAATGGATACACCCGACCATACCGCAAGATACGGATACTCTGCCATAGAAAAAGCACCGGGCCCTAACGCAAGATACGAAACCACTCCAAATGGAATCATCAAGATCCCCAGTGCAAGTGGCGCCGCACGATAATCTTTCCCCAAACTTAGAGGTTCCGAAAAGGCAAGAACATAAAAAAACAGAATATCAAACCAATTTCCAATTGACGGAAGTTCATACCGCCATCTTGCGCCCGATAACGTTGCGAATGACATCACAACAAAAATAATCAGAAATACGCTCATCCACCATCCGGAGATCCGTTCCAATTCACCACCACACGCCTGAACACCCATCATACCAACAGACAATGACAAACATAGGAGTGCAACCAGTCCTTTTCCTTCAAAAAGCCCTTGTGAAGCAACATAAGAGGTTATAAAAATCGAAAATAATGCACAAATTCCATTCAACCAAAGAATTTTATATCTTTGCACTTTGCTAAGGTAGCAATACAAAACTCCCAACGGAATCAATGGCAAAACAGCCAAAAATGAAAGGTCCTTTAATATAAACCAACCAAATGCCGCTGTTTCACTTAGCATCAATAATGAACTACGAAATAATTTCATAACTGCCCCTTCCACAAACCAGGACCCGTTCGCCAACGTTATTCATTAGATTCTTTACTGTTTGGACCTTTTTCATGGTTTTGGCGCTTTCCACCATGGCAGTGGATAGAACCGTTCCCTCCCCCTCAAAAATCTCCCCAGCCGACTGTCCAAAAGTAAAAAAGACCGGAAGATCCATGTGATTATGCTTCAGCAAACAAAAATAATCAAAAACCATCGGTAATATTGACGAATCAGACCGACCGTCAATCAACAACGCAGCCGCGTCACTGACAAAAAGCGCATCACCACCTCTTGTTTGAACATTGAGAATACATTCTTCTAAAGTATTTCCATAACCAACTATTGTTTTCCTCTTTGCCCCGATCACATCATCTACCGCGGGAACAAAGAGTTCAAATGTTGCTCGAAGTTGACCATTTTCTTTATCCAGTGCGATACCTGCCACCTGACCGGTTTTCTTAAGATCACGCCGCGGGATAGAAAACGATCCTATCACCGCAAGGATTAAGAAAACAGCCGTTAGAATACGGTAGATCCGTATGATCATCGTTGTCTCCTTTCATTCTCGCTAAATTGACCTTGTCGACGAATCATCTGCCAATAGGGAACTCGAACAAGGGTATCTTGTCTGCCCTCTCTGCGATCTAAAGTATAAAGAAACGGAACACCCAACGACTCCATTTTTGCCAAATGAAGTAAGGTCCAAACAGCCGCCGCAGTAATACCCGGCAAACCAAAAACTGCGCCAAGCAAAATCGCAACCAACCTCAGATAAAAAACCGGTCCCTTTAAATCTTTTACCATTAGACCCGTAACCCCTGAAAATGCAACAATTATGACCATCGGTGTTGAAACAATGTTGCTGGAAACCGCCGCATCACCCAGAATCACAGCCCCCACAACATTGAGCGCCAAACCCAACCCTGCCGGCATCCGAGTTCCGGTCTCTCGCAATATTTCAAAAGCAAAAAACAACAGCAACATTTCCGTTACCGTTTTGATGGGAACCCCTTCAGAAGATGCCATCACCGTATAAAACCAATGAGCAGGCAGCACACCGGGATTGAAGTTCACCACCGCCAAGTAAAAACCCGGAAAGAAAACCGCGGTAACAAAGCCAACAAAACGTAAAACACGTCCGATATTGGCGTATAGATAATTCTGATAGTAATCGTCCGGACTTTGAAATCCTTCGGCAAAAATATATGGCAAAGTAATAACCACCGGGGAGCCGTCCAAAATCACGCCTACACGCCCTTCCAGCAGCTTTGCTGCCAACACATCCGGACGCGAGGTTTTTCCAACCGTTTTGAAGATTGCCCGGGGATGATCGCGAATCAATTCCGCCAAAACATTTCCATCCGGGACAAAATCAATATCAATCTGCTCCAACCTTTCCTTCAGGCGCGCAACCATTTCGGGACGAACCACTCCATCCAAATAACAGATCGCCGCTTTATTATTACACCTTCCGCTAACTACAGTGAATTCACATTTCAACTTAGGTGTTGCAATACGTTTCTTCAGCAATGCCAAGTTTGCCATGATATTTTCTGTAAAACCATCCTCCGGCCCAAGAAGCGAAATCTCCGTTTCAGGCACTTTGGTACTACGAGTGGGGATTCCTTTAGCATCAATAATAATACACCGCGGAGCATCTCCGATTAGAATCACGCAGTCCCCGGAGCCAATTTGAACCATTGCTTTCATCGGATCATCGGTAATTTCAACCGTATGGTTGCCAATGCCACCGGCAAGAGCCCCTTCCGGTGTTGGTTCGTATGATTGCGTTGTTAACGGGCGAATTACATCTCGATCCACAACATCATTGCTAACCATCGCACCGGAAAGCAACGCCACAATAGGAACATCCGGAAAGTTTGGATTTTGGATCGGTTTCACTTTAAATGTGCCATCTCGTTCAAATGCACGTTGAAACAGTTTTATATTCGTTGAAAAATCGTCCTTAAATTTCATGTATACACCTTCCATCATCATTATCGGCAGAAAAGAAAGAAATATTACAGACACGCAACTTGCAAATTTCATTCAATTCGGTTAGAATGATTGAAAAGGAGTCTTTAATATGAAATTTGAGAACTATTTATTTGATCTGGACGGAACTCTCACCGATCCAGCCCTCGGCATTACCAACTCCATACTCTATGCATTAGAAAAAAAGGGGTATCCCACCCCACCGCGTGAAGATCTGTTCCCGTTTATTGGTCCCCCGCTGGTTGATTCCTTTCGTGATTATTGCGGTATTTCAACCGAAGATGCGCGCGTAATGGTCGATATTTATCGCGAATATTTCTCTACCAAAGGGTTATATGAAAATGTTGTTTATGAGAATATCCCGTCTGTGTTGAAGGCGCTCCAAGACCGCGGAATCCGTCTTTTTGTCGCCACCAGCAAGCCGGAGCATTTCGCTAAGCAAATTTTGAATCATTTTGATCTCAGTAAATATTTCACCTTCATCGGCGGAAGCACCTTGGAAGAAACCCGCACCAAAAAAGAAGATGTGATTCATTATGTTTTGGATAGAAATCAATTAGATCCCTCTAAAACACTAATGATTGGTGACCGCATTTATGATGTGGAAGGCGCCCACCACTGTGGTCTTTCAGCGGTTGGGGTTCTTTATGGATACGGAAATAAAGAAGAACTCTCCCCCGCTGATTTCATTGTTTCGACCCCCTTGGAATTACTTGATATATAAAAATAACCTCCTGCCAAAGCAGGAGGTTATTTCTTTATGATGAATTATCTGCCGCGTTTTTTATCGTGCATGCGGGAGAAGATCTTAATGAATTCAACAATGGGAATGATGCAAACAGCAAGCGCCAATGCAATACCATATTCCATCAAATCCAGATGTGCAAGATTAAAGGCATTTGCCAAGAAATCCACCTCAATAACCAAAGTAGTCAGCAAGAAAGAAAGGATTCCTGCGCCCCACAACCACTTGTTCTGATGCTTCATGGCGAAAATTGAACCATGGAGAGAACGCATGTTGAAAGAATGGAAAATCTCCGCCATAGACAAAGTCAAAAATGCCATGCTGGTACCAAGATCTGCCGCATTATAAATACCCTGTGCAATGGCATCAGCATGGTGAGCGGTAGCCAACCAATAACGACCGATCAAATAGGACGCCAAAGTAATAATGGTTACCAATACGCCTTGGTACGCAACCGCAAAACCAAGACCGCCGGCAAAGATTCCTTCTTTGGAATCGCGAGGAGCGCGCTTCATCACATCTGCCTCGGGTTTTTCCATACCCAGTGCAAGAGCAGGAAAACAGTCGGTAATCAAGTTGATCCAAAGCAGGTGAACCGGCTGGAAGATAGCAGGTGCAAAGATTGCGCCGCCAAGGGTAGCAAAGAAGATGGTCAATACCTCAGAGAGGTTCGATGCCAGCAGGAATTGAATCGCTTTACGAATGTTATCATAAATTCTTCTGCCCTCTGCAGCAGCGGATACGATGGTAGCAAAATTATCATCTGCCAAAATCATATCGGCAACATTCTTCGTTACATCGGTACCGGTGATACCCATGCCCACACCGATATCAGCATTCTTAATGGAGGGTGCATCGTTTACACCGTCACCGGTCATTGCAGTAACCATACCTTTTTTACGCCATGCATTTACAATGCGGGTCTTATGCTCAGGCTGAACACGGGCATAAACAGAATACTTTTCCACTTCCGTTTCGAATTCTTCATCGGAAATCTTGTCCAATTCTGCTCCGGTAATTGCCTCATCCGCAGAATGGATAATACCCAACTGCATTGCGATTGCAACAGCAGTATCCTTGTGGTCGCCGGTGATCATGATGGCTCGAATACCGGCGGTACGGCACTCGTCGATAGCAGGCTTTACTTCGGGACGTACAGGGTCGATCATACCAACCAGACCAACAAAGCAAAGATCACACTCAACAGTTTCAGAATCATAAACAGCAGGCTCTGCATCCAAAGCCTTCTTTGCAACAGACAATACACGAAGCGCCTGATCGGCCATCGCCTTATTGGCGGCAAGGATCTCCTCACGAATAGCATCGGTCATTTCTACCTCAGCACCGTTTACCAGCGCCTTGGAACATCTCTTCAACACTTCATCGGGAGCACCTTTGGTAAACTGAATCAAGGCACCATTGGCATCCTTATGAATGGTAGACATCATCTTCCGTCCGGAATCAAAAGGCACTTCACCAATACGAACCAGTTCCGTTTTCTGAACATTCTTGTCCAAGCCAAGTTTATAGGCATAATTGACCAACGCACACTCGGTGGGCTCACCCACGGCTTCGTTGGACTCATTATCCAACTCTGCATCGGAACAAAGGGACATTGCAGTCGCCAGCAAGGTCTCATCCTCGCCATAATGATCCACAACGGTCATCTTATTCTGAGTCAAAGTGCCGGTCTTATCGGAACAAATGATCTGCGTACAACCCAATGTCTCCACCGCGGTCAACTTACGAATAATCGCGTTTCTTTTAGACATATTCGTAACACCGATGGAAAGCACAATGGTAACCACCGTTGCCAAGCCCTCGGGGATTGCTGCAACTGCAAGAGAGATGGCGACCATGAAAGTATCAAGCAAAATTTCTCCGCTAAAAGCGCCGTCTAAACCTGCACGAATCAAATTAATTGCAAAAATTACAACACAGATGCCAATAACCAAATAGGTCAGGATCTTACTCAAACCTGCAAGTTTCTGCTGCAGCGGAGTCTTTCCTTCTTCTGCCTGAGAAAGAGCATCGGCGATCTTACCCATTTCGGTATCCATGCCGGTTGCCACAACGACCGCCTTACCACGTCCATATACAACGGTACTACCCATGAAAACCATGTTTTTACGGTCACCTAAAGCTACATCACCGTTTGCATTGGGTTCCAATGCATTCTGTTCTTTGGTAACAGGAACCGATTCACCGGTCAATGCAGCCTCTTCAATCTTCATGCTTGCACATTCAATGATACGTGCATCGGCGGGAACAGCATCACCTGCCTCCAGAACAATAACATCGCCAACAACCAATTCTTCACTGCGAACCGTGACCTGATGGCCATCACGAATAACTTTAGAGGTTGCTGCAGCAATCTCCTGTAAAGCCTCAATTGCTTTTTCCGCTTTACTCTCTTGTAAAACACCAAGAATGGCATTGATTAAAACCACTGCCATAATGATGATTACATCAGAAGGAAACTCCTTTTCCCAAATTGCCATTACCCCGGAAATCAAAGCCGCAACGATCAAAATAATCGTCATGGGTTCGGCAAGTTGCTTAAGAAACCGATGAATCATCGACTCTTTCTTTCCTTCTGCTAATTTGTTGGGTCCGTTTTTCTCCAGCCGGTCTTTCGCTTCATTGACCGATAAACCTTCAGCAGATGAATGAACCGACTCTAAAACCTGCTGCGCATCCGTTAAATACGCTTTCATGAGTGAACTCCTCCGTTCTAAAATAAATCGTTAATGGTATACCCAAACTTGTCCGAATAAATGAAAAGAGACTTATCTGCTGAAAACAGATAAGTCTCGTCATTTCAAACAAAGCCAGAAGAACATACTGCCTTCAAGATGTTGGCCTCATCACGCCGGAAAAGCGTTGACTACTCCCTTAACTGAAAACAATAATACCATCTTTTCCATTAATTGTCAATAGGATACTTTTTCTTTAAAATAAGATATACTACTCCGATAAACAAAGAGCCAACAATCAGTGCGATAAACAAATAGAAAATACTGTTCCAACCCAAATGATCGGCCATAGCACCTAAAGAATATGTGGCGATGGTACTGCCCAAATAGCAAAATGCATTGCAAAAGCCCGCCACCTTTGCACTGTCTACTCGATCCCGCATCTGTAAGGGAATCAAAGAGGTAATAATATTGTTCAGCGCTGCCAATGCCAATGAAGAAATCGCAAAACAAATCAAGGTGATCCACCAGATATTGGTAGGTAAACACAAAATGGTAGTCAGAATAAAGATCAGCGCTATTCCAAAAAAGAAACAGCTTAAATAAACATGGTCTTTAATATATCGGTTCACTTTCACGCAAAACGCGGAACTCAATAATGCGAGCAGCGGCAAACCCAGTGTAAACAAAATGGAATACGATTCCGGCAAACCATATAATTCATAAAAAATTGAAGGCGTCCAGGTGGTAAGTCCGTCACGAATCAAATGATGAATGATTGCAAAGATAAAGATTATAACAAAGAATATAATCAAACCGGCGGTCAATCCTTTGCGCTCTGTATGTTCCTTTTTCTCAGGAGTACTTGGAACTCGAGGCTCTACATTCTTTGTTAATTTACCGTAAATAACAAACCATAATAAACCCACCGCCGCCAATAAAATACCGGCGAGGTAGAAAGAATACTTCCAATTTGAAAACTCAACGAATAATGCGCTGAATGCATAAGTAAGACAGGTTCCCGAAGCAACACAGCTACCCATGATCACAACCGCTTTACGCAAGGAGTGATTTTCAAGATACATGGATTGTACCCGTGTCAAAGTCGTCCATAATACCGATTGAGTCAAACCGTTAAGTAACCAAAAGACAATCATCATCGGTAAAGAACTGAACGACATCATGATGTTCCATACAGCAGAAAGCACCAACGCGCCCATGACCGCCCAGCGGGGGTTATAGTATTTATTCAGCATTCCGTGGATGATCTGACCGGCGCCATAGGAGAAAAAGAACACCGAAGCCACCAAACCGCCCTGCGCTTTGGTGATCTGCAGTTCTTCCACGATCTGAATCAAACTTGCACTGTAATTCAGCCGCCCGAGATAGGCTGATGTATAGGCGAGCCAACACATAAACATCAGCAAACCCGCTTGCTTTTGCGTTAATTTTCGGGATTTTATCTTCACTTTCCCCGATTCTCCTTTATTCATACAAAATACCGTGTAAAGTATTTTTGACTTACACATTTGCGGGCAGTTTCGACCTCATTCCAGCCAAGTGTTCATCATATCCGCACCGAATAATCTCCCATTTGCCATCATCATACCGTAATTCAGTCACCGATGCATTAGAAACCCACGAAACATTCTTCAATTCCGCAAGGAGAAGACCGCGGCAAATACATTCCATTACGCGAACCGGGGTGGCATGAGTGGCAATCAATACCGTTTTACCATCATTTTCTTTTGCAATCTTTAATACAGTGTTATAGATTCGTTTGCTTAATTCAGCCACACTCTCCCCTTTAGGGCAAACTGCATTTCCGATATCCTTCAGCCAAACGTCATATTCTTCAGCATACGCAATTGTCAAGTCGTCAAATGTGCGCATCTCCCAATCGCCGGCGTAGATTTCCCGCATTCCCTCTTCCGGAATTACCTCCATCCCCAAGCGATCGGCAACCGCTTTACCGGTATTAAACGCCCGTTTCAGGTCACTGGCATAAATTTTATCAATTTTATAATTCTCAACAATATAATCTGCAGTCGCTTCTGCTTGTTGTTTTCCCAAAGAACTCAGTTCCGCATTACTCCAGCCTGCGAAAAAATCGCCGATATTCGCTTCACTCTGCCCATGGCGCACTAAAATCACAGTTGTCATCGAAATTCCTCCTAATATAATCCAACATCGCTGAAATTATAGCAAAGTTTCCGTTAAAATGCAATAGATAATTATTTTAATTAACACTTGACAGTCGTAATAAAATATGCTAATATATTTGAGCGTTCAATGCGGGTGTAGCACATCGGCTAGTGCATCGGCCTTCCAAGCCGAGGAGGTGGGTTCGATTCCCATCACCCGCTCCATATGCGCTTGTAGCTCAGCTGGATAGAGCAACTGCCTTCTAAGCAGTAGGCCCGGGGTTCGAGTCCCTGCAAGCGCGCCAAATAAAAGAGATACCTTTGGGTATCTCTTTTATTTTTTAATTCTGCAGGGACTCGAACCCTGAGAGGGCACGCTCCGTTAAGAAAAACAGTCCGGGGGACTGTTTTTTAGGAGTGTGATGCTTGAACGGGTACTGCGCACATCGTGTGCGGTCGGTCAAGCAGTCTGTCTGCAATGCAGACAGGTCCCTGCAAGCGCGCCAAATAAAGAAGATACCCTTTGAGGTATCTTCTTTATTTTTAAATTCAGCAGATGCTTTCCAACAAAAAAGAGATGTCTAATGACATCTCTTTTTTTGTCTTATCGAACGATCAAGTTGATGAGTTTGCCCTTCACGTAAATAACCTTAACAATCGTTTTATCATCCAGATTTGCGGACACCTTTTCATCCTTCTTCACAAGTTCCAAAACTTCTTCTTCAGTGGCTTCGGCGGGGATCATTACGCGACCTTTAATCTTACCCAAAATCTGAACGGCAATTTCCACTTCGGAAGCCTTGGTCTTTGCCTCATCATAAGCAGGCCATTCTGCATAGGTAAGTTCACCCTCATATCCACCGATTTCCCACATTTCTTCACCTAAATGAGGAGCAAAGGGATAGATCATCTTAATATAGATTTCCAACTCTTTCTTATTAATAGAGCCCTTGGCGCTGATTTCATTGATCAGGCTCATCAAGGTTGCAAGAGCGGTATTCATCTTTAAATGATCAATATCATCTCCCACCTTCTTAATGGTCAGGTGGAATGCACGCTCCAATTCTTTGGAAATCTCGTCGCCTTCGGTAAGAATATCCAGTAAGCCGAAGGATTTCTCCAAGAATCGCTTACAGCCCTTAATACTAGATGTGTTCCAAGGAGCACTCTTTTCAAAGTCACCAATGAACATTTCATAGGTTCTCAAAGTATCCGCACCGTAATCCCGTACAATATCATCGGGGTTAACAACATTGCCGCGGGATTTGGACATTTTCTCGCCGCCCTCACCTAAAATCATACCGTGAGAGCTACGCTTTGCATAGGGTTCCGCGGTTTTCACAACACCGATATCATAGAGGAATTTATGCCAGAAGCGGCTATACAACAAGTGCAAAGTGGTATGTTCCATACCGCCATTGTACCAATCCACAGGTCCCCAATACTTAAGAGCTTCTTCAGAAGCCAGCGCTTCATCATTATGAGGATCCATATAGCGCAAGAAATACCAGGAAGAACCTGCCCATTGAGGCATGGTATCGGTTTCCCGCTTAGCGGCGGCGCCACAGCAGGGACAAGTAGTATTCACAAAGCTCTCCATGGCTGCCAGGGGGCTCTCACCATTATCAGTGGGCTCATAGCTTTCCACATCAGGCAACAGTAAAGGAAGCTGCTCTTCGGGAACGGCAACAGGTCCGCATTTGGGGCAATGAACAATGGGAATCGGCTCGCCCCAATAACGCTGACGGGAGAAAACCCAATCGCGCAGCTTATAATTAGTCTTAGGCTCTCCTTTTCCGGTTTCTGCAAGATACTCGATGATCTTTTTCTTTGCCTCTTCAACAGAAAGGTCATTCAAGAAACCGCTATTGACCATTGTTCCGGTTTCCACATCCGTAAAGGCAGCCTCGGAAATATCTCCGCCCGCTACCACCTGAACGATGGGAAGATTAAATACTTTAGCGAATTCATAGTCGCGAGTATCATGAGCAGGAACCGCCATAATGGCACCGGTACCGTAAGACATCAATACATAGTCAGATACAAAGATGGGGATCTCCTGATCATTCACGGGGTTAATACCACAAATGCCATCCAGTTTCACACCGGTCTTATCTTTAACCAATTCCGTACGCTCAAAATCGCTCTTAGCGGCAGCCGCCTCACGATAAGCGATCACGTCCTCATAATTGGAGAGTTGATCCTTATACTCCTCGATCATCGGATGCTCGGGAGCGATAACCATATAAGTAGCGCCAAATAAGGTATCGGGGCGGGTAGTATAAACCACCAACTCACTTCCAACCGTGGTATTAAAACGAACGGTAGCACCGGTGGATTTTCCGATCCAGTTTAACTGCTGGGTTTTAACGCGGTCAATGAAATCAACCTCTTCCAAACCTTCAATCAGCTTTTCTGCATATTCCGTGATTTTTAGCATCCACTGGCTCTTCACCTTATGAACTACAGGGCTGGCACAACGCTCGCAAACGCCGTTTACCACCTCTTCGTTGGCAAGCACTACCTTACAACCGGTACACCAGTTAACATTCATCTCTTTTTTATAGGCAAGACCCTTTTTAAAGAGTTGCAGAAAAATCCACTGCGTCCACTTATAATAAGAAGGATCGGTGGTATTGACCTCTCTGGACCAATCAAAAGAAAGACCCAAAGATTTCAACTGACTCTTAAAACGCGCAATATTGTTCTCGGTAACAATTGCAGGGTGGATCTTGTTTTTGATTGCAAAGTTTTCCGTGGGCAGACCGAAAGCATCCCAACCCATGGGATACAATACATTATAGCCTTCCATCCGCTTCTTACGGCTAACAATATCCAGCGCGGTATAGGAGCGGGGATGACCCACATGAAGACCCTGTCCGGAAGGATAGGGAAACTCTACCAAAGCATAAAATTTCGGTTTTGAATGGTCAATCTCCACCTTATAGGTTTCATTTTCATCCCAATATTTCTGCCATTTCTTTTCAATGGCGGTGTAATCATACTTCATTGATTACTCATCCTCCTCTTCAATCAGCGAGGCGGGGTCAATATGATCTCCGTCTGCCCATAAATGCTCTAATTTATAAAACTCTCTGGCTTCCCGATGGAATACATGAACGATCATAAATCCATAGTCCAATAAAATCCAATTGGAAGATTGATGACCCTCGCGATGCAGGGGTGCCAAATCCAGTTTTTCCTTCAACATGTATTCCACCTCATCACATAAAGTGCGAATTTGGGTAGAAGAAGAACCGGAACAGATTATAAAATAATCTGCCATCACCGTGATTTCACCAACATGCAGAATTTCAATATCCATCGCTTTTCTGCTGTTGAGCGCATTAACCGCAATTTTTACAGCTTCATCCATTCTTTCCAAGCTCCTTCAATAAACTCTCTTTTGCCTCTTTTGTTTTAGGATGCAAAAAAGCATTTTTTTCATTCAAATGTGCCATCAAATGTTCAATCAACATCAATGTACCCTGTTTCAAATCCGCTTCTCCTACTGTTCTTAACGCCTCAACACCGGGATAATTTCGGCTCGGTTCGCAACTGTCTGCAAAAAACAGCAGCATCTCCAACGGAGTCATCATTGCCTTCCCCGTAGTGTGGCAAGAAATCGCGGAAAGGATCTCCGAATCCGATGCACCCAGTTCTTTCTCGGCAAAAACAGCACCGGTGATTTGATGCAACACCTGCGGGCAAGCCAGATCCTCTTCCTTTAGTTCAATGCTGTTTTCCGCAGCATAATGAAGATGCCATTCGGTGGGATAACATTTGGTGCAATCATGCAAAAGACCGGCTAGGTAGGCTTTCTCAGCATCCACATCATGAACGACAGACAGTTTTTTGGCATAATCTGCCACTTGCATGGTATGTCGAGCACGCTTCACATCCAATTCGTTGCCAATATGCTCTAAAACACGATGAGCAAGACCGTTTCCGGAGGCACGAAGAGACGAGGAGGCACAAACGATCGGTTCCATATTGCAAAGGATTATTCCTTTACACGTATATACCGTCTCTAATTTGTTTTTATAAGCCTTTAATTGATCAAAATCTCCAATTTCACGAGAACCAACGATCAGCTTTACCATTTGAAGCAGATCCTCAAAACGTCGCCATGTCTCAAAAGAAAGGAACATATCTGATCCAACCAATAAATAGAGTTCATCTTGAGGATTCTCTGCCAAAAGAGTTTCTACCGTATCAACGGTGAAACTTCTTCCGCCCCGTTGTTCTTCCAAATCAGAGATTTCGATCCCTGGAATTTCGGCAAACCAATCCTCTAAAACGCCCTTGCGTGCTTCAAACGAAAGGGCTGGCTTATGATTTTTATGAGGAGGAATGAACGCAGGTATCAAAATAATGCGATCAAACTGCTCATGCTCCATTGCCGATCTTAAAAGATGTAAATGCCCTTTATGCGGCGGATCAAAAGTTCCGCCAAACAAAAGTGTTTTTCTCATTATAACTGAATCACAGGGGGATTTGCAGGGCGATACAGCACAATTTTAGTACCGATCACCGTCACCACTTCACTATTGGTTGCTTCTGCGATCTCATTGGCAGCTTCCTTACGATCTACCATTGCACTTTCCAACACACGGAACTTGATCAGTTCTCGGGCAGTCAGTGCTGTATCCACCGCTTTTAAGAAGTTTTCGGTAATACCTTCTTTCCCCAATTGAAAAATGGTATCTTCTTTGGAAGCAAGACCGCGCAACTTTGCTCGTTGCTTACTATTTAGCATGATAATACTCCTTTAATTGTTCTGCAAATTCTCTCAATGCATTTCCACGATGGCTGATGGCATTTTTTGCCTCCCCTTCCATCTCCGCGGTTGTCTGCTCATATCCATCCGGCAAAAAGATGGGGTCATAACCAAATCCATGGGTTCCGCGTGGCTCAAGGGTTAGCTGCCCAAAAATATATCCCTCTGCCTCCAAAACCGTTTCATCATTCAAAACGCAACAAATGGCGGAGGTAAAATGAGCGCTACGATTCTTTTCGCCCTCCATATTCTTTAACAGCAGATACATTCGACCGGGATCATCATATCCATCACCGCCATAACGCGCAGAATAGACGCCGGGTTCACCGCCCAACGCATCCACACAGATGCCGCTATCATCGGCAACCGTAGGCAAATGGCAGATATCATAAACCGCCTGCGCCTTGATTCTAGCATTCTCTGCAAATGTTGTTCCCGTCTCTTCAGCATCACAAACAATGCCCATTTCCTTTAAAGAAACGCATTCGATTCCAAGGGGAGTCAAAATCTTTTTAAATTCCACCACCTTGTGAGGATTATTGGTGGCAATCACAAATTTCTTTTCCATTTATTTAAGCACCTTGCTTTGCGCTTTAAAAATCTTATTGCAACCGCTCTTTGCCAAAGTAAGCAAAGTATCCAGTTGCTTCTTGTCAAACTCTTCGCCTTCAGCCGTTCCTTGAATTTCAATAAAACCGCCCTTGGAGGACATCACAACATTCATATCGGTATCGGCCTTGCAATCTTCGGTATAGCAAAGATCCACCACCGGCACCCCATCGGAAACGCCCACAGAAATAGCGGCCACTTGCTTTTGGATGGGGTTAACCTTCAATTCGCCCGCCTTCATCAGACGATCAACTGCCAGTGCCAGCGCAACAAATCCGCCGCTGATAGAAGCGCAGCGGGTTCCGCCGTCTGCCTGAATCACATCGCAGTCGATGATAATACTGCGCTCACCCAGCAGGGAAAGATCCACCGCGCCCCGCAAGGCTCTGCCGATCAACCGCTGAATTTCAGTACTGCGAGGCGCCTGCTTCAACTTGCTGATATCCCGCTTATTGCGGGTGGAGGTGGCGCGGGGAAGCATGGAATACTCCGCTGTCACCCAGCCCTTACCGGTTCCCGCAAGATAGGGCGGAACGCTTTCTTCCACCGTTGCGGTGCAAAGAACCTTGGTATTGCCTTGGCAATACAGCACACTTCCCTCGGCGTGCATGGTGAAATCTTTAATGATTTGAATTTTTCTGATTTGTTTTTCGCTTCTTCCGTCTGCTCTCATATCCGATCCTCAAAACAATGCTTTTGCAAAATCATATCCGTTAAAGGGCTGCAGATCATCCATCTGCTCCCCTACCCCCACAAACCGAATGGGCAAACCCATCTCTGCCTTCAGGGGAATGGCCATACCGCCCTTTGCGGTTCCGTCCAGTTTGGTTAATACCACACCTGTAAGGGCCGTTACTTTTTTAAACTCCTGCGCCTGGTTCATCGCATTCTGACCGGTGGTGGCATCCAATACCAGCAACGCCTCAAAATCCGCCTCCGGCAATTGACTTTCGATCACCTTATGGATCTTGGCCAATTCGTTCATCAAATTCACTTTATTATGAAGGCGCCCTGCAGTATCACAAATGATCAGATCGCAATTTCTTGCTTGTGCGGCTCGCACCGTATCAAACACAACTGCGGCAGGATCGGCTCCTTGCTGACTTTTGATAATATCAACGCCAACCCGATCTGCCCATTCGGAAAGCTGCTCTGCAGCCGCCGCGCGGAAGGTATCGGCCGCGCCGAAGATTACATTTTTCCCTTGATCCTTATAGATCTTGGCCAGTTTGGCCGCAGTGGTGGTCTTCCCCACTCCGTTTACCCCGATCAGCAAAATCACCGAAGGCTTGGAGTCAAGAACCATGGGGGGAACTTCCTCTTCCATGATCCCGCCGATGATTTCCACCAATTGCCCGCGGATCTCCTCGGGCTTGGTGATACGGCCATGGCGCACCTCCTTGCGAAGACGCTCAATGATCTCCATGGTGGTATCCACACCGATATCCGCCATAATCAATGTTTCTTCCAGCTCTTCAAACAGATCCTCATCAATTTTACCGAATGCGGCAAGCACCGAATCAATTTGAGAGGTGAGATTCTGCGAGGTCTTGGCAAGACCTCGCTTCAGTTTTTCAAAAAATCCCATTCTAAAATCCTTTAAATCTTTAATTGTTCTGCGATCTCATTCACATTGATGGTCAACAATTTGGAAATACCCTGTTCAGGCATGGTAACACCATAAAGAACATCTGCCTCTTCCATGGTACCGCGACGATGGGTAATACAAACAAACTGAGTAGTAGAACAATAATGTCTTAAGTAACTTGCAAAACGTGTTACGTTCACATCATCCAATGCCGCCTCGATCTCATCGACCACGCAGAATGGGGTGGGACGTACTTTCAGAATTGCAAAATATAAGCAGATTGCCGTAAATGCGCGCTCACCGCCGGAGAGAGAAACCAAGTTTTTGATAATCTTTCCGGGAGGAGCCGCTTTAACATCAATATCACAATTCAAAACATCTTCAGGATCGCTGAGCACTAATTTTGCAGTACCGCCTCCAAACAGTTCGGTGAAAACTTGCTGAAATTCATGGTTCAATTGTGCAAACTTCTCGCTGAAGATATCCTTCATCTGAGAAAGCAATTCCCGAATGATCTTTTCCAATTCATTTTTGGATTGGATCAAATCCTGCACCTGACCGTTCATGAAGTCATAGCGCTCTTTAACAATATTGTACTCCTCAATGGCTTCCACATTGACACTTCCTAAAGCCTTAATGCTACCCTTGAGCGCATGAACCCGCTTTTTCGCTTCTGCTTTATCTTCCAACGGTTTCGCAACTGCACGGGCATCGGTCACCGTCAATTCATACATATCCAGCAACTGCGCAATCAAACGATCCGATTGCTCTGCAACGCCGGAAAGTTTATTATCCAAGCGCGAAACCTCTTCGATGAGTTTTTCTTTGGCGGCGCTCTTTTCTTTCTGATCTGCACGATATTGAGTCTGACGCCGTTCCTGCTCTTGCCGCTGTTCAGTAAGAGCTCGTGTGCGCTCCTCCCCTTTTGCTTGACGAGAACGCAGTTCCTGCGCCTGCACATCCAATTCTTTTGCAGAAGTATTTGCCAGTTCGATTCGTTCCTTGGATTCAGCAATTTGAACCGACTTTTCTTCTGCTTCCTGCCCAATCAGCGTCAACTGATTCTCCAACTGACCAATCAACGTACGGACACCTTCAATCTCCTTAAAGAGACTCATCTTATCCATTTCAAAAGCAGCGGAGTTTTGTTTCAATGTCTCCATCCGCTCCTGATCGCCGGAGCTCAAGCCCTGCAAAGAAGTTAATTGTTCCTGCAAAGCAGATGCTTTTTCTTCCAAACCATTGATCTGTTTCTGTAAAGCGGCGCACCGCTCCTCCGCAGTTTTGATTGCCTCTTGTACAGTTTCAGTTTCCCGATCATAACCGTTGATCAACTCACGATAGGAATTTAGAACCACTTCTTTACTCTCGTAAATACCTGCAATACGAGTCAATTCCTCTTCTAAAACATGAATCGCATCCTCAGATCCGTTCAACCGCGCATCCAAAGTATTTTTCTCGCGGCTGGCACTATCCAGTTTGGCTGTCAATTCTTCATGCCGTTTTTTCTTTTCAGCCAATTCTTTTTCGATGCGTTCCAGTTCCAGACCGCGAGAAAGCAAACCGCCGCTTTTGGCGGCACTACCGCCGGTCATGGAACCTCCGGCATTAATGACCTGACCATCCAATGTCACAATCTTATAACGGTTTTGGATTGCTTTTGCCAAAGCAATTGCATGATCAATCGTCTCGCACACCAAGGTTCTGCCCAGCAAAAACTCAATAGCCTTACGATTAGCAGGATCAATCTCAACCAATTGATCCGCGATCCCAATAAAGCCGGCGCTCTTAGAATAATCTTCTTTGATTCCCTTAGGCGTCAAACTATTCAAAGGCAAAAAGGTTGCACGTCCACCGCCTTGACGCTTTAACCAAAGCATGGCATTCTTTGCCGAAACACTGTCTTTGGTCACAATATTTTGGATAGCAGCGCCCAAAGCGGTCTCAATGGCAACCAAATATTCCTCATCAACTTTAATCAATTTGGAAACCGGTCCCACAATTCCTTGAAGAACCCCTCGGCGACTCTGCTCTAAAACAGCCTTTACCGCACCGCCAAAACCCTCCAGATGCTTTTCCATTTCCGAAAGAATATGGCTGCGCTGCTCCAGGGCGTTACACTCTGACGCGCATTTCTGCTCAGCTTCCAAAGCCTCATCATAGTTGCGGTTTTTAATCTCCACCATTTTGCGAAGACCCGCCAATGCGTTTTGCTCGCCGATTCTTTCTTCTTCTTTTTCTTTGCGCTGAGTATCCAATTCACCCAGTTCTCGCTCCACCTGAGCGGTCTGTTCCATCTGACCTGCACGAGCGGCAGCTAAATCAGCGATACGCCCTTGATGAGACTCGATTCCGGAACGAACAGAAATCATTTCCATCTGCAGACGATTGCGCTCGCCACTGTTCTCCAGCAATTCTTGCTGTAAAGCGCCGGTTTTGCGTTGCTGATCCTCACTCTTTGCCGTGATCTCCTGGATCTCACTAAGGATCCCTGCGATTTTTTCATCAATCCCCGTGATCTCGGCAGTTTTGTTCTCGATTTCTTTATGCAATTCACCGATCCGCTCTTCCGTCTCTTTTCGACGACTGCTCACCGAGGTCAATTCTTGCTCTAATCGAGTGATAACGCCCTGCTCAAACTCCGCCTGGCTCTCTAAAACAGCTTTTTGCGAGGAAATGGAACCCAATTCCTCTTCCCAGGAAGTTTGTTGCTGACGGATTTGATCAATCTCGGTAGTAATTTGAATATTTTCTTCAAAGAGCTGATTGATCTCACGCTCAATATTGTCCACTTCCAAAGTCAGATCAGAAAGGTGCCCTTTTGCAATGTTATATTGCTCATCAATCTTGCGGGCGTTTTCTTTAATTTGGTCCAAATCATCCAACCAAAGAGAAATTTCAAGATCCTTCTTCTCTTCATACATAGTTAAGTATTTGCGGGCTTTCTCCGCCTGCCGCTCCAAACCGGGCAAGCGCTCTTCCAATTCGCCCACAATGTCATTCAAACGAACCAAATTTTCTTCCGTTGCCGAAAGTTTCCGCTCCGCTTCATTTTTGCGATATCGGAACTTGGAGATTCCTGCCACTTCCTCCAGCATGGAACGACGTTCATCGCTTTTACCCAAAAGGATCTGATCAATGGTACCTTGTCCGATAATTGAATAACCGTCCCGTCCGATGCCGGTATCCATAAAAAGTTCATGAATATCCCGAAGTCTGGCGGGAGATTTATTGATAAAGTATTCACTTTCCCCACTACGATAATAGCGGCGAGTGATCATAACCTCGTTGTAGTCCACATCCAAAGCATGGTCACTGTTGTCGATGGTCAGGCTGACTTCAGCAAATCCCTGAGGCTTACGTTTGGCAGTACCTGAGAAAATCACATCTTCCATCTTCGTACTGCGAAGGCTTTTATTCGATTGCTCGCCCAGCACCCAACGGATTGCATCGGAAACATTACTCTTACCGGAACCGTTCGGTCCGACAATCGCAGTAATCCCGCTATCGAACCCAATGTTAATCTTATCGGGGAAGGATTTAAATCCTTGTATGTCTAAGCATTTTAAACGCAAAGTTTCACTTCCTCTTATTAAAACAATATCAAATATTATATCAAAATATCAATTGAAAAGCAACTTATTTTTCCAAGTATGCTACTAATAAGGCAATCGTTGCTTCAACGTCCTTTTTATCCGCCATTTCCACTGCAGAATGGCAATAACGTATGGGAATACTCAAACCGCCCACCTGCACGCCTTGACCCAGCAACTGCACGCTTCCGATATCGGTGCCACCGGCAGATAAAACATCTCGCTGAACATCAATTCCCTTCCGCTTTCCGAGATTCTCTAAATCCTCTACTATCTCTTTGGAGCAGATCGCCGAGCGATCACGAATCTTAATCGCGGTTCCTTTTCCAAGTTCCGCCGCTGTATGTTCCGCATCCGGATGATCCCCACTTAATGTGACATCCACCGCCAAAGCAATGTCCGGCGCAATTTCGAATCCGGAAACCTTTGCGCCGCGCAACCCCACTTCTTCCTGCACCGTAAAGACGGCATAAAACTCGCAACTGGGCTCTTTGAGCCGTCGCAATGCTTCCATCAAGCAATAGCAACCCACACGGTTATCCAAAGCGTTGGAAACAATTCTACTGCCGGTTTCAAAGGTCTCGCTCAAAAAAGATGCGGTCATGCCAATTTCGATGCGTTTGAGCGCCTCATTCCGATCCGACGCACCAATATCCACATAACAATCGGATAATTTTAGATCTTTTTTCTCTTCATCTCCACAAACGAAAACACCTTTAACCCCATTTTCAAAAACCACCGGTCTTCCAACGGTATTCTTCGGGTTCACATAGCCCACCGAAGAAACGCGGATGAAACCCTTCTCATCCACAAAAGTAGCCACAAGGCCGATCTCATCCATATGGGCCATAACCATAACCTTCGGACCCTCTCCCCTGCGGACGGCGACCAGATTACCCAAGGTATCTTCATACACTTTATCCGCATAGGGCAAGATTTGATTTTTAATATAGGCTGCAACCGTCTTTTCATTGCCGGAAACGCCTTTTTTCTGAACTAATTCATGAATCTTTTCGATCATTGATCTATCTCCTACAGTAGATTATTCATAATTGCCAAAGCGAGTTTGCCGGTATTCTCGATATCTTCCAAAGAAGCAACGCAGACCGGAGAATGAATATAACGACAAGGAACCGACAGCGCCAACACTTTGCAGCCATCCCAAGAACGCTGAATGGTTCCGCTTTCATTCCCCCCGGCAACCGCCTGCTTGGTTTGCACCGGAATCTCATTTTCTTCCGCAACCGACAAAGCAAGCTTGTAAAGCGCACGATCAAAAATACTGCTGTTGTCCATAAAGGAAACAACAGGACCGCATCCAACTTTGCAAACCTCTGATTTTTCTTTATCTGTATGGATATCGCCGGCAGTTGTACCTTCCAATACCAAGGCATATTGGGGGCGCACACCATAGGCGGCTGTAACCGCCCCAAGACAGCCAATCTCTTCCATAACGGTAAACACAAAATAAGCATCAAAAGGAAGATCCTTTTTCAGCATCTCAATCAAAATATAACAGCCTGCACGATCATCCAAAGCCTTCGCGCGCACCAGGTTCTCGCCGAATTCCTGGTAATCCGTCTGAAAGCCGATCATATCACCAACCGTTACAAATTGCTCGGCGTCTTGGCGATCTTTCGCGCCGAAATCAATGAATAAATCCTCCATTTTCGGTGCTGCCTCATCTTCTGCCTTTACCAAGTGCGGTGCTTGAACACCAATCACACCATGGTACTTTCGCCGTCCGATTGCCACATGTTTTCCGGGCAAAATACGCGGATCAATTCCGCCAACCGAATCAAACTTTAAATAACCGTTATCATCAATATTAGTGATCATCAGCGCCACTTCATCCATATGCGCCGAAAGCATCATGGTAAAAGGAGCTTCCATACTTCCCTTCTTGAATGCAATTACGTTTCCGAGTGCATCAACTTCAATGTTGTCGCAATACTCACGCACCTCATTGATCACCGCTTGGCGCACATCGCCCTCACTTCCGGAAGCGCCGAACAAGGAAGTTAAATAACTCAATTGCTTATTCATATTTGGCACCTCCACGATGGATATAACGGCTGATTAGTTCTGAGCATGCCTTCATGTCCAAAAGATCAATCACTTCACAACCACTATGCATATACCGCAACGGAATAGAAACCAAACCGGCACGCACCCCATTTTTAGAAACCGCAATATAGTCGCTGTTGGTTCCGGTTCGACCGCTCATAGCCTCGCGGGTAAACGGGATCTTATATTGCTCTGCCAAAGAAAGTAATTGCGCCGTAACATTACCGTTCAAAACCGGCGAGATACCAATGGCAGCACCGCTTCCCAACTCAAAGGCTTTTGTTTTCGGTGTATTCGCCGAAACACCGTGCGTTACATCAACGATCAGCGCCTCATCCGGTTCCACCGCCCATGCAGCATGTCGGGCGCCAAATCCGCTAAACTCTTCTCCGGAAGAAAAAGCAACATACAACTCCACCGGCAAGGGCATCTTTTGCAATGTGTTTAATGCATCCAGCAAAACTGCCACTCCGGCACGATTATCCAAGGCTTTTCCAGTAACGCGATTATTCAAAAGATCCGCACAACTCTGACGTAAAACAATGGGATCCCCCACCTGCACCAATTCTTTTGCACGTTCAGCGGAATAGCCGATATCAATCACCATTTTTTTCATGGAGATCGGTTTCTTTTGCTCTTCAGCGGTCAAAAGATGAGGCGGAAGCGTCGCCACAACTCCGGGCAAAGGACGTTTCCCCTTCACCGTCACCAATGAAGCCGGAAGACAAGTGGCAGAAAAGCCTGCAAGATTGGTAAAATGCAAAAAACCATTTTCATCAATCTTGGTCACAATCAGACCAATCTCATCCAGATGCGCATCCAGCAATACCTTCTTTACACCGGGTAATGCCGATCTACGATGCCCAATCACATTGCCAACTTTATCGGTATAGCACTCATCCACCAAAGGAGCAAGCAGATCCTTTACGCCGGAAGCGGCGTTTTCAAAGCCTGACGGCAGATGCTCTCCGCATAATTCAAAAAGATAATTTTGAAGATTCTTCATTTCAATTCCTTCACAACGGAAACAAAATAATCGCCCCGTTCTTCAAAGTTTTTAAATTGGTCAAAACTTGCCGATGCAGGCGAAAGTAAAACAATATCTCCCGCTTCGGATTCTTGATATGCCGTTTCAATTGTTGTTTTCAAATCCAGATAAAGGTCGATGGGCATCTCACCATCGCAAGCACGCACCGCATCGCGAATCTTCTCTGCAGTTGCACCGCAAAGATACAATTTCTTCACGCGTTCGGAAACCACAGGACCCAGCGTATCATACGGAATCTTTTTATCATAGCCGCCGGCGATTAACCGGACTTTTCGATCAAAACTATGAAGCGTAGCAATGGTGCGAGTGGGAGAAGAACCAATGGAGTCATTATAAAAGCGCACTCCGTTGATCTCCCGAACAAACTCCATCCGATGGCGAACACCGCCAAAGTTTTTAGCAACATCAACGATTACTTCAAGCGGACAAAGATCCCAAATTGCCAAGACAGCTGCCATGAAATTCTCCACATTATGATTTCCCCGCAACAAAAGGTCCGCACGGTCCATCAGCTTATGAAGGACCCCCATATTATCGCGAAGATAAAGGGCGTCGTCTTTATAAAATGCACATTCGCCGCCGGGATCAGAATGGAAGGAAAACAATCTTGTTTTCCCTTTGGCTTGAGGTTTAAAGCCGGCTGTAACAGAATTATCCGCATTCAGCACCAAAAGATCTCCCGCCGACTGATAACGGAAAATATTTGCCTTGGCCTCAGTATATTCCTCCATGTCCTTATGCACATCCAAATGATTGGGCGAAAGATTGGTTACAATACTGATATGAGGACTCTTTCGCAAGGTATGAAGCTGAAAACTGGACAACTCTGCTACCACAAAATCCTCGGAACCGATCTGCGCCAAACGACAAAAGAGCGGATAACCAATATTGCCCCCTAAATGAACTTTACGATCCGTGCGCCGCAGCATTTCAAAAATTAGGCTGGTAGTTGTTGTTTTACCATCACTACCGGTTACCGCCACAATCGGACACGGGCAATACTCGAAAAACAGTTCCATTTCGCTGGTAATTATACTTCCCTGTTCTTTTGCTTTTATAAGAGCGGGATGATCATACCGCATTCCGGGTGTTTTTATGATCCAATCTCCCGCCAAATGATCCATGTAATCAGGACCGCAGATCATTTGGACGCCTAATTCTTTCAGTGCTTTTCCGGGATCACCAAGTTGATCCTCATCGCGCTTATCAAAAGCAAGCACCTTCACGCCCATTTCCGCCAGCATGGTAATGATGGGAGTATTGGACACGCCGATCCCCACAACACCGACCGTTTTCCCGAAAACATCCCTTTTAAAGCGATCTAAATGATTCATTTTATTCCCTCCTAAAAAACAATAGCGCTTTTAGGTTGCTAAATTTTTACATACAATTTTATTATATAATTTTATTATAAATTTAGCAATATATTTATTTACTTTTTTAAAATTCTATGCTATATTAAATGCGAGTAGGCTGAACAGTCGCCGTGGCTTATGGCCATGGAGGAAAGTCCGAGCATCACGGATCAGGATAGTGGGTAACGCCCACCGAAGGCGACTTCAGGGATAGTGCAACAGAAATAAACCGCCGATTAATCGGTAAGGATGGAACGGCGAGGTAAGAGCTCACCACCCCTTATGGTGACATAGGGGGTCTGTAAACCCTATTTGATGCAACACCAACAGAGGCGAGGGTGATCCGCCTGTTTGAACCTCGAAAGCGTGGCTTGAGGCATCCGGCAACGGATGTCCCAGATAGATGACTGTTCTCGACAGAACTCGGCTTACAGGCCTACTCCCCTAAAAAAGTAAAAGAGCTGAAGAAATCTTCAGCTCTTTTTATTTTACCATTTTTCAGCAATTTCCAAAACTAATTGTTCGGTCTTTTCCCATCCAAGACAAGGATCGGTAATTGATTTTCCATAGCAATATTCACCGATCTTTTGAGCACCATCTTCAATATAACTTTCAATCATCAAGCCTTTGACTAACTTGCGAATATCGCTATGTTGACGGCAACTATGAAGCACATCTTTAGCGATTCGCACCTGCTCCAAATACTGTTTCCCGGAGTTGGCATGGTTGGTATCCACAATGACACCCGGATTGACCAGTTCGGATTCTTCGTAAAGATTATACAGTTGGCGCAGATCCTCATAGTGATAGTTCGGCAAGGATCTTCCGCTGCTGTCAATATAACCTCTCAAAATCGCATGGGCATAGGGATTTCCTTGGCTGATAACCTCCCATCCGCGATAGATAAAGGTATGAGAATGTTGCGCAGCGGTCAGCGCATTCATCATCACCGAAAGATCGCCGCCTGTGGGGTTTTTCATCCCTACGGGAATATCCAATCCGCTTGCGGTCAAACGATGTTGCTGATCCTCTACAGAGCGGGCACCAATCGCCACATATGAGAGCAGATCGGAGAGATAACGATGGTTTTCGGGATACAGCATCTCATCGGCGCAAGAAAACCGATAATCTCTCAACGCGCTGATATGGATATCTCGAATGGCAACAATCCCTTTCAACATATCGGGCTTTTCATTGGGATTAGGCTGATGAAGCATCCCCTTATATCCATCTCCAGTAGTGCGAGGCTTATTGGTATAAATACGCGGGATAATCAGAATCTTATCCTTTACTTTATCTTCTAAAGAGCGTAGGCGTCCAATATAATCCAAGACCGATTCTTTGCTGTCTGCCGAGCAAGGACCGATCACTAGAATCAACCGATCACTCTCACCTGCAAATACCTTGCGAATTTCTTCATCTCTTTCCGCTTTGATCTTTTGCATCTCTTCCGTTACAGGATACTGCTTTTTGATCTCCTGGGGAATCGGCAGTTTCCTTGTAAATTCCATATTCATAACAACGTCCCTTTCTTACTGGTCAAAAAACTTCCGCCGCTGGGTGGAAAGCCGCATCATTTCGCGCATATCATCTACATTTCCACATTCCAGATTGTCTCTTAATTCCTTGAATTTCTCCATAAAAAGATCCATCTGCGCCAGCAAAGCAGGCTTATTCATCATAAACAGTTCGCTCCACATGGCATCATTGATCTTGGCAATACGGGTCAGATCCCGAAAAGAATCGCCGGTATAGGCAACCAAGTTTTCGTTATCATGACAACACATTAAGGTAACGGCGATACAGTGAGTCAACTGCGAAAGATAAGCAATCATCTCATCATGTTCATCGGGTGACAGGCAGGAAACCGAGCGAAAACCAAGTTCCCACCCCAATTCTTCACAAAGAGCAATCGCTTCTTCGCTGTTTTTTTCTGTGGGAACAACGATATAATTCGCTCCCTCAAAAATCTTATCATCAGCGTTTTCAACACCGTAGACTTCTTTACCCGCCATGGGATGTGCTGCAATAAACTCCACATCTTCGCGTAACATCTCTTGAATTTCTGATACAACGCTCCCCTTAACGCCGGTAACATCTGTAAGAACAGCACCGGGGCGGAATAAATGCTGGTATTCTTTCAGCCAATTCATAAATACATGTGGATAGAGAGCAAAAACCGTAAGATCCGCCTTCTTGACCATTTCCGGATCCACAGAAACAGAACCCGCATCAATCAGTCCATGCGTCAACGCATAGTCAATTGACGATTGAGTCCGAGTGATGGCTTCCACATGATAGCCTTTCTTTTTAAGCGCCATTGCATAACTGCCGCCCAAAAGGCCCAAGCCAACGATCAAAATATTTGTATTTGCATTTTTATTTAATTTCATTCTTTTTTAACCTCAATCCCCAAGGAAGATAATCTCTCAAAAAAGTCCGGCAAACTCTTAGAGACCGCTTCTGCCCCTTCAATGCTTCCGCCAACACAAGATAAAATAATTGCCATTGCCATCACGATTCGATGGTCGTTATGACCGTTAATTGTCTCCGTTGGCTTTTTCAACAAATGACCGGGTACAAGAACACGGTTTTCTTCTAAAACCAAGGAGACACCGCATTTTTTCAATTCTGCCGCCATGGCTGCACAGCGATCACTTTCCTTGATCTTCAAGCGAGCAGTATCCGTGAATTCACCACCATTTAAAGCCGCTGCCACTGCAAATAAGATTGGTCCGAGATCGGGGCAATCCGCGAGAGATAAAATCGGTTTTCCCAACTTTAATCGTTGAAAGTAATCACGATAAATCCGATCTCCTTGCAAAGAATGTTCTTTCAGTCCCTCAACTTGAACCTCTCCGCCCAATACCGAAAGCGCATCAAAGAACGCGGCATTGGAATAATCGCCCTCAACAGTAATTTTGCGAGCGGTTCCTTTTCCTCCGACCAAGCGAAGAACATTTTCTTCTTTCCATGCCACATTAAAGCCAAATTCGTGCAAAGCATCTATAGTCAAGTCAATGTAGGAACGACTTTCCACCTTCCCGTTCAACCGAACGATGCTCTCCTCTTTTTGGGTCAATAAGGCAAATATCAGCCCTGTAATAAACTGACTGCTGACACTTCCGTCCACTTGGTAGGTTCCGGCTCTCAATTGTCCGCAAACCTCAACTACACCCGACCTTTTCTCCAAAAAGAAGCCCTTTTCAGCAATAAGATCTTCATAAACCGAAAGGGGACGTTCCATCAGGCGTTCACTTCCACATAATGTTGCTTTCTTCCCGGAAAGCAGACAAAGAGGCAGCATAAACCGCAGGGTGCTTCCACTCTCGCGACAGCGCAACTCACCATTAGGCAAAAAGGGGGTTCCGCCAAAAACCGTCACCGAATCCTCTTGTTTTTCAATTCTGATTCCCAACACAGAAAGGCAGTCAATGGTAGCAAGAATATCTTGCGAATAATCAATACCGCGCACCACGCTCTTCCCTTCCGCCAAAGCGGCGGCAATTAAATAGCGATGCGCCATACTTTTAGATGGCGGTGCCAAGACCCTACCGTTTGCTTTTCCGGCTTCGATCCGAACGATCATTTTCCAACCTCCGCACACAAAAAGTCAACGGCTTCTAAATAACCATCAGTTCCATGCCCTGCAATCGTTTTCTTGCAAGCGGCACGAATATAACTGATTTGACGAAAATCCTCTCGGCTGCTCACATCTGAGATATGAACCTCCACAGTTGGAATACCAACCGCCTTAACAGCATCCAAAAGGGCAATACTGGTATGGGTATAAGCGCCCGGATTGATTACAATTCCATCCATCTTTCCGTATGCACCTTGGATAGCATCCACCAGATCCCCCTCATGATTAGATTGATAAAAAGAGACCTCCACCCCTTTGGAAGCGCAAAAAGAGCGCACCTTCTCCAATAAGGTCTCATAGGTTTCTTTTCCATAAATTCCGGGTTCACGTATCCCCAGCATATTTAAATTAGGTCCATTGATTACCAGAATCTTCATTTTTGCAATTCCTTCAAAATTCTTTCGCATATTTCTGCCGGTTTTTCATCAGCACCAATCACAAGATCTGCGACGTTTTGATACCGCAGATAACGTTCTCGATATCGTTGTTCTAAAAGCTTTCGATCCGAAGAAAGTGGGCGATCGGAAGTGACCGCCAACAAGTTCAAAGAACGATCCAAAAAAATTGTTTTTCCATTTAGTTTCAAAAAGCGTACATTATCATCCCGCAGAATTGCACCACCACCGGTGGCAATAATACTACCGGTAAGAGGAGCAACCTGCTCTCGAATCACTGTTGCCTCTTTTTCGCGGAAGACGGTCTCCCCCTCTTGCCGAATGATTTCAGCAGGTTTTTTTCCATACCGCTCGGTAATCATCTGATCGGTATCATAAAGCGGTCGATTCAACTCCCTCGACAATCTTTTACCAATGGTCGACTTTCCGCAACCGGGCATGCCGACCAACACGATATTTTCTTTAGAGAGGGCGAGCTCATTATATACACGCTCAATATCCGTTTCAGAAATCCTTGTATTCAAAAAGCATTCAACAGCATACGCCGCTTGAGCGACCAACATATATAATCCGCCAACCGCAGGGATCCCTCGCGCCAAAGCATCCGCAACGAGCTTCGTTCTGAGCGGATTATAAACAACATCTACCAAGCCTTCCACCATAGGATAGTCCTTCAGATCAAGCACCGCATCATCAATTTGGGGATACATTCCACAAGGTGTTGTGTTAATAATGATCTGAGAATCGTTATGTACTTTTTGAGCAGTTACATAAGAAACACCATCGTTTCCCGAGCGGGAGGCAACAACCACTTCCCCCGCCCCGAGAGCCGCTGCTACTGCCTGAGCTGTACGAGAAGTTCCTCCCGAACCGGCGATCAATACTTTTTTCCCCGAAATCTCTATTCCAGCGCGCTTAATCAACGCTCGTAAACCAAAAAAGTCAGTGTTATGCCCGTAAAGTTTATTCCCTTTACATACAACGGTATTCACAGCACCAATCGTCTGTGCCTGTGGACTGATTTCGTCTAAAAACGGCATCACCACTTGCTTATAGGGGATCGTTACGTTAATAGCCTCAAACGCTTTCCCCTTGATAAAGCCCTCCACTTGTTCGGGAGACAGTTCTTTCAGCTCATATATATAGTCGGCAAATTTCTCATGAATCAGCTTTGAAAAACTATGACCTAATTTTTCGCCGATCAAACCATATTTCATTTGTTTTCTCCTAAAAAATCGGTACCAAAACGCCCGGTTAACAGATCAGCAATCACCAAAGCACAGATGCTATCTGCCACCACTCTTGCCCGATGTACAATACAAGGATCATGGCGCCCCTGAATCTGCAGGGTCGTGTTTTCCTTCTTTATGAAATCCACCGTATCCTGCTCCTGATAGATGGAGGGAGTCGGTTTCACAACGGTTTGGATAATAATCGGCATGCCGTTTGAAATACCGCCATTGATTCCGCCGTTGCTGTTTTTGGTTGTAATAACCGAATCCTCCGTCCATTGGAAGGGATCGTTGGCCTCACTTCCCTTTTGATCGGCAAGATCAAAGCCATCCCCAAAGGAAACGCCCTTCACAGCGGGAATACTGAATAAGCCTTTGGCCAAAAGACCTTCCACAGTATCAAACCAAGGCTCACCAACGCCTGCAGGAACACCGGTAATCACCGTTTCCAGAACTCCGCCGACACTATCTCCCTCTTCAGCCGCCGCTTCAATAGCCCGATGCATCGCGGCCGCCGCACTTTCCGAAAGAACGGGGAAATCCGACTCATTCAATTGATTCATATCTGCTTTGAGATCCTCAAAGCCGCGATCCTCTACCCCGCCGCAACGGCTCATATGGGTGGCAATGCTGATACCCTTCTTTTCCAAGGCGGGCAAAAGAATCGCACCGGCGGCAACCAAGCCTGCGGTGACTCTTCCGCTGAAATGGCCGCCTCCGCGAAAATCCTCATAGCCATGATATTTGCAAAAAGCGGTATAATCCGCATGGCCGGGTCGGGCCTTACTGCGGGTTGCGGAGTAATCCTTGGAATGCTGGGCCGTATTGGAAATCAAAATGCAAAGAGGAGTGCCGGTGGTATAACCGTTAAACACACCGCTTTCAATAGTAAATTCATCCTGCTCTTGTCGCGCAGTAGAGATCTTCCCTGCGGGGCGGCGCTTGGTCAACTGTTTGCGGATCATCTCTTCATCTACCGCAATACCGGGCGCCAAGCCATCCAAAACAACACCGATGCTTTTTCCGTGGCTTTCTCCAAACAACGTTACGCTCAAATGATCGCCAAAGGTATTCTTCATTTTAAAGAACCTCCCTCATCTTTTGATTCAATGCATCTAAAGTCAGCGTTTCAAACTCAAATCGGCCGATTTCGGGCAAGGTTACAACCGTAATCTTGTCCCCCGATACCTTTTTATCCATAGACATAGCGGAAATAACCTTCTCCCGATCAAAGGCATATTCAGTGGGAAGACCGATCCGCTCCAAAACCTTCCCAAGGCGTGCTCTTACATCGGGCGCCGCCATGATCAGCATCCCGAGTGCAACGCATTCTCCGTGATACAGCTCCGAAAGGCCGGAAACGCTTTCAATGGCATGACCAACCGTATGACCGAAATTCAAAACCTTTCGCAAGCCGGTCTCCTTGGTGTCCTGCTCCACAATGCTTTTCTTGATCCGTAAAGATCCCTCTATCACCCGATCAATAAAGAGCAGAGGATCCTTCGTCTCCAGTTCTTCAAAAAGCCCTTGATCGCAGGTGGCCGCCATCTTGACTGCTTCTGCCAATCCATTGGCGATCTGACGCGAAGGAAGCGTTTTCAAGACCTCGGGATCGATCAATACCCCTTTCGGCTGATAAAAGGCACCGACAATGTTCTTATAGCCCTTAAAATCAATGGCAACCTTTCCGCCGATGGAAGAATCCACCTGGGAAAGCACCGTTGTGGGCACATTATAAAAATCAATGCCGCGCATATAGGATGCCGCCGCAAAACCCGCCATATCACCGGTTACTCCGCCGCCGACGGCAACAACGCAGTCACTGCGGGAAAAGCCCTCCTGCACCAAGCGACTTAAAATCGCCTGATAGGTATCCATATTCTTTTGCGCCTCCCCCTGCAAAAACACCTCGATATAGGCTTCTTTGCAAAGAGAAGCAATGATTTCGGCATATTGGCTTGGAACACCGCTATCCGTCACGATCAGTACCTTGCGCTCCAACTTAAAGAAGGTATCGGCCTTCCCTAAAGCGCCGCGTTCCAACCAAATATTATAGCTATCTGCACCTAATTCAATGGGAATGATCATTTTAATTCCTCTTTATGCTAAAATTTGCTCTTTCTCAAAAGAACCGACGACCTTTACGGTACTGCAATGATTCTTCAATTCTTCCAACATTGCTTTACCTTGGGCACTGTTGATATTCCCCTCACCCTCAGCAAAGAAATAATACTCCCAGATCAGTTCCTTGCTGGGGCGGCTCTTGAGAGCGCGCAGGTTAAAGCCGGCTTCTCCAATGGCGGAAATAGCCTTTCCGAGACCGCCCGCCTCATTTTTTACCGTAAAGTTCATAACAAAGTAGTTATCCCGCTGTTCATTACGGTTTGCATAGCGGGAAAACACCGCAAAACGGGTAGTATTGGCACTACTGGCATTGATGTTTTTATCCAAAACGGTCAGACCGTAAATCTCTGCGGTTTCGGCACTGGCAATGGCCGCCAGCTCCTTTCTTCCCTCGGTTGCCACTTGCTTTGCCGCAAGGGCGGTATTGGTCATCTCATGGCTGATAAAATCATGGCTGCGGATATATTCCGCGCACTGACCCAGACCCTGAGGATGGCTGATGACCTCCTTTACATCCCGAACCGTTGCACCGGGAACACCCAAGAGATTCTGCACGATCTCCATATCGTAAACACCGTTAATGAAGAGAGATCCGAAAAAAGCAAGATCCATTACTTGGGATACATCGCCCGCATAGCTGTTCTCAATGGGAAGAACCGCGCAATCGCATTCTCCGTTTACCACTGCTTCATAAGCGGCTTTAAAATCTTTATAAGGAACCGAAGAACCATCGGGAAAGATCTTTTTGGCGGCAATATCCGCAAAAGCGCCGGGCACACCGCTATAAGCCACCCGCATCCCCTCCAAAAGACGATGCTGATAACTGCGGGACAGCGTCATATTATACTTCAAGAAGTTTACATAATATGATTTCAAGGTTTCGTCCTGCATAAACTGTGTGTTTTTGCGGATCACCTCTTCTTCTCTGGCAGTATCCAGGATCGGCATTCCCACCTCTTTCTTATGGGCGGCGACTAATTCCACCGCCTTCATACGGGCGGCGAAAAGATCTGCCATTTTTTGATCGATCTCATTGATCTGTTTTCTTGCTTCGTCTAATTTACTCATTTTTGATATTCCTCATATAACTTTTCGAAGGCGGGAATGGCCCTCTTGATCTGCTCAGTGGTCACGCAATAAGCGATTCGTACATAACCGGGGCACCCAAAATCATCACTGGGCACCAGCAAAAGTTCATACTTCTTTGCCCGTTCACAAAATGCATAAGCATCCGGCTCCAACGCTTTCATAAAGAGATAAAAAGCTCCATCAGGTGGTGCCGCGTCATAGCCGATACGGGACAATTCATTTAATAACAATTCTCTGTTTTTACGATAAATGCTGAAATCCGATATTTCGTCTACACATTCCGCCACCGTAAACTGCAAAAGGCTCGGTGCGCACACAAAGCCGAGGGCTCTTCCCGCACCACAAACCGCGGCATAAACATCGGCGGCATTTTTCATAGAAGGTGAAACCAAAATATAACCGATTCGCTCCCCCGGCAGCGAAACCGCTTTACTAAAGGAATAGCAAACCAAAGAATCCTCATAATAATTGGGGACAAAGGGAACCTCTTCCCCCGTCCATACCAATTTGCGATAGGGTTCATCGGCGATCAGATAGATCTTATGACCGAATTCCCGCTCCTTCGCTCTTAAAATCTCTGCCAGTCGGATCAGATCCCCTTCGGGAATGATCACACCGGTCGGATTATTGGGAGAATTGATGATCAGCGCCTTTGTCCGGGCGTTAATGGCTTGCTCCAGCTCCTCAAAGTTTAATTGAAAATGCGGTTCTTTGCAAGAAACGCTTACCATTTTGGCACCCGCATGCTCAATAAAAACGCGATATTCGGGGAAATAAGGCGCAAACACGATCACCTCATCCCCCGGCTCGGTAATCGCCGCCAAGGAAATGGTCAACGAAGCGGCGGCGCCGCAGGTCATATAGATCAGTTCCCATCGGACATTCGCTTGAAACTCCCGATTAATGGCATCGGCGATCGTCTTGCGCACCCCGGGATCTCCCTGCGCCGCAGTATAGCCATGAAGCAGGATCGGATCCTTTTCGGAAAGCAACCGAATCATTGCTTGATTTATGGCTTCCGGCGTCGCAACACTGGGATTTCCGATACTAAAATCAAAAACATTTTCAGCACCGATCTCTGCTTTTCTTTTTTTGCTGTATTCAAAGATTTCGCGAATGACCGAACTTTTCTTTCCAAGCCCCATCATCTTTTCCGAAAGATCCATAACTCCTCCAAATAAATAAAGCCCGCTTTACCTACAGCTATAAAAGCATAAGGAATTGCGGGCTTTCTGTTCCTCATTGAGCGAACACCGGTTCATTAGCGCTCGCAGACATTGGCAGACAGAAAGTCCGTATTGCAATAATAAAATCGATTATAAATCTTAGACATTTCCGCCACCCTTTCTCAAATAATAATATATGTATTATAAGGCCGCAGATAAGGATTTGACAAGTTTTTTCAGCAAAAAACAAAAAAAAGATGCCTGTCGCATAAAGCGACAGACATCTTAGTTTGAGAATTACATCTCAGAGAGCTTCTTCAGGTTCTCTCTCTTTTCAATAGCAGCCTTTTCGCCTGCATTGAAGAGAACTTCTGCTCTTT
>JAZNGR010000129.1:0-4361 GCA_045576575.1 Eubacteriales bacterium | reverse complement strand
TGTTAGAGTTATTTGCTTTTATATTCATTATAAATCTTCCTTTCTTTATTACTTATTCTTTGCAGCTGCAAATTAAGTCTAACAGTTAAAGGGGTCAAAACACGGACACTTTAAATAATCTTTTTTTAAAAATTTAAAGAGGAGTATTACCATTTAGTAATACTCCTCTTTTTAGTTTTTATATTTGATTTCCATGATGATCGGGAAGCTATAATTGTCTCCGGTTGAAATGACGGAAAATTCATTTTTTTTGTTTCTCGGTTTTAACACGAAGCCTGCAGTTGCAATAAGACGATTAGCCCAAGGTTTTACCAACCACTTTGTTGCGTTCAACCGAAAGTATTGATCTGTTTTATCGAGATCGGTCATAAACTCTGCAATCGGCACTTTGTTGCTCCATTTTGAGCCAAAACTGCAAAATCTTCTTGCTGTCTTATAAGCAGAAATAGAAATATTTACATTAATTAGTTTCGGAAAATGGAGAATATCCGATGATACATTTTTGTTCATTAAATCAATAATGTTGGTAAATTCAGGGCGCAAATACAGCCATTGTTCACCGTAAGCATCGGTTTTACCGAGATAGGCAACACTTCCGAATGCATTATTTCTTTTGGGATTCAAACTCTCCACGGTGGTATCCTGAATTAGTTTTTGCTCGTAAAGATTGATCTCAAAAAGGACACCGGCCGCAGAAACTGTATGCGGAGCAATGATGATTCTGTATGTACGATCCGTCAATTTTTTATAAGTAACTTTAGCGGGGGCGATGATTTCATTTTTATCATTAATTGCACCCAAACAAGAAATGGACACAAATGGTCTGAATTTTGCACTCATCAACGCAAAATATTTCTCATTTGTTCGCACTTTGAAATGAGGACTACTAACTTCAAAATCAAAAGTGAACTCTGGGTATTCATTTAAATATGCACAATATAATACTCCGTTTAAAGTTTGGGAAATATGGTCCTTGTTGCAAATTAACTCATGCTCGGAGAGGGACTCCGGCATCGTTTGTAGCCGGATTTTGCATGCTCCTTCTGCATTTTCCAAGCGAATCTCATCGGAAATTGAAATTTTGGCATTGCTGCCTTCTGCATAAAAGGCGTGATCTGTTGCGCGAAACTTTAGATTCACTGCTTTTCTAGAACGAGCGTTATAAATAGGTGTATTAAAGCAATATGCCGTTTTACTGCCATCGTTTTCATTAATGACAACACGATAACGATTATTGTTACTATAGTCTATATTTAACTCTTCGGATTTTCTTAAATCTCGGATCTCATTTAGAATAGATTTCATTTTTCTCACCTCCTTTTTGGCGAAGAATTTTTCCAGAACCGTTTTTGGGTAATTCATCCAGCAATTCGATAACGGTAGGAATCTGGAAAGGAGGAAGACGATCTATACAAAGTTGATGAACTTCATCTTTATGTGAAAAATCACCCGCAATTTTCAGGCCGATCATACTGCCCAAAACAGGGTGATCCATTCGGTATACGAATACCTCTTTCACACGGGGATCTTGGCTTAACGTTGATTCAATTTCTTGAGGATATATATTCATTCCGGCACGAATAATCATGTCGTCTTTTCTTCCTTTAATTCTCAAAAAACCCTTTTCATCCAACACCGCAATATCACCGGTACAAAGCCATCCTTTTTTTAATACTTTTTTAGTTTGAACCGGATCGTTATAGTAACCAATCATGATATTGCCGCCACGAACCCACAGTGTTCCCGGTTCATTGATGTCGGCAACTTCTCCATCATTTCGCAATATCTTAATTGATACAGAATTCAGCGGAATTCCAACCGAATCCGGCATTTCGTCAAAATATTCCGGTGGCAGATAACTGATTCGAGGACACGCTTCAGTTAACCCATATACATGATAAATTTGTACACCAGAAAAGGCTTCCCTTATATTTTGACCGACGGCTTTATTCATGCATTCACCGCTCACACAGATTGTTTTTAAGAAGTGTGTTCGATTGTGTATAAAAAAAGACAGCATATTTAGCAATGTTGGTGTTCCGCCGAAAACGGTAATCTTTTTTTCTCCCATTAAGTCAAGGAGTTTTTTGGGATTAAACTCTTCGGAATAAAAATAAACCTTGCATCCTTTTAGTAAGGATGTCAGGAACTCACCGGTTAAAACCGCGCAGTGATACAGCGGTCGAGAGATTAAAATGGTATCGGTATCGTCGATTAAAAAATATTGCGCAATATCTTTGAGATTAACCAAAATATTTTGTTCACTCAACATCGCACCTTTTGGATGGCCGGTTGTACCGGAGGTACACATAATTAATGCGGGGTGCTTTTCCGGTTCACGGTATGTGGAGTGATTGATGTTCATAACTTTTAATTCGCCGTCAGTATCTGTAATAATTCCGGTAGGATTAATCGTATCTAAAATCTTTTCACAATGGGTCCACCCATATCGCATAGAAAGCGGAACTGCCGTAACTCCTGCGGCAAAACAACTGAGCAGTGCCATCGATGTCACCATTTCCGACCCGCATAAAATGGCACAGCACTGTTGCCCTGTTAGTTTTTCTGCAAACACCTCTGCAAACAAAGCTAATTCTTCATAGGTTATTGATGTTCTGTTTTCATTTAGAGTTTGTTTTGGATTTTTTAAAAGAGCAGACTTAATAGTTGACCAAAGATCCATTTATATAAACCTCCTTTCTGCTTAATTATGCGGTTAAACTTAGGTATTTCCCCACCAATGAAAAAACATCAGAAACAGTTTTCATTAAATAAGGACTCATATCCGATTCATCCAGCTTGAATTGAAAGGCATCTTCCAATTCCACCAGCAGCATAACAAAACTGAGGCTATCCATTCCCAAATCTTCTTTTAGGCGATCTGTTTCGCAAATTTCGTCTTGATGTGTATAGCCTTTTAGTAAGTCAACTACTTTTTCTTGATACTCAGCCATTTTGTTTGATTTTCCTTTCCACAGCGTTTTTTACAATTTGATAACTGTCGTTGATCGACATCCCTGTTGAAATTAAGATGCCATTATTTTTTTTGCAGATTTTTAAGTATTCATCCCGCAAACGGAATTGGAGATCCATATCGATGTATCGATCTTTTTCAGCCGGTCGATTTCGCACGCGATCAACGGCTATTTCAACAGGAACATCAAAGAAAAAGGCAATATCCGGTTTGATAATAGATTTAGAAATTTCATAGATCCACTCGTCCTGCTCGAACCCTCTCGCTCTTAAATTGGCCAAGCAAGAATAGATATATCGATCGCTAAGAACGATTCGTCCTCGTCTCAGTTCCGGCTCGATTACTTTGCTTACATGCTGCAAACGATCGCTTGCTGCCAAAAGGGAGAGACTGCGATAATCAAAAGCGTCGTGATCGGGAGAATCCATATAGGTTCTGAAAATTGCCGAGTTCCTCACAAAGTCTGTTGGTTGCTTTGTTACAAAGATTTGAAACTCTTCTTCAAAATCCTTTCGTAATTTTTGCATCATTGTCGTCTTTCCGCATCCATCTAATCCGCAAAAAGTAACTAACAAGCCATCTGTTTCATTGGCTCTCATTTTTAATCGTTGCATTATACATTCACCTCTTTCAATAAATTTTGCCGTTCCTCTGAAAAGAAACGTGTCACTATGTTTTTTTCTGTATATACAAACTTTTTTTGATCTCTGGGAGAAATAACAGTATGAAGGAAATTAGGCTGTTTATTCAAAACATCTTTCGCTAAGAGATACGCCGTCTTGTTTTCAACATCAAACAACTCCATCGTTTGTAAAATAACAAAGCTACAGATTTGCTCCAACTCCAGTTCTTTTGCCCGTTCAAAAAGAATTCTGAAATCGTGTGATTCCATTCCGGAAAGCAATAAATAAATATCGCAATATTTATAAAGTGTCATATCCCGATTCATCCTGATCCAGGGCATGGTGGTTGCTTCTTTGTAAAGATGTCCGCATAAGTGGAGAAAAAAATCATAGTCATCCAATGTTTGAATACCATTAAGTCCATTAACATACGCCAACATCTTTTTTAATGTTTCGGTATTACCATTTTTATAATCCAAAGAAAAATTAATATCTACTTCCAAATACTTCATACCGGGAAGATCGACTTCTTTAATATAAGGAACGGTTTCACCACGCATCATTTTCGATTCAATAATCTCTTTTCTGCTTGCCGGAATAAACTGATCATTGCGAACATTTCCTTGTTGAAATCCGGCCTTTTTTAACAGTTCTCCAACCTCGGTTACATCTTCCGGTAATAATAAAATGTCAATGTCATTTGCAGTACGATATCCTTCCGGATAAATTCGGCAAAGCAATGCCCCTTTAAGCAATGCATACTT
>JAZNGR010000128.1:0-2247 GCA_045576575.1 Eubacteriales bacterium | reverse complement strand
TAAGGATAGTTTTTTCATTTTAATTTTAAGATTTTAGTGATAAATAAAATGCGAGATTACAAAATTTAGTTGAAATGGACGTCGTCCATCCATTTTTCCACGATAGCTTCCTGCTTTTCGCGGTCTTTCAGCTCTTCGGTGAGCACCTTTTGGGCGATGTCGATGGAGAAGTTGGCGATGGCGTTTTTGGCGTCCGTGATGGCCTTCATCTTTTCGAAGTAGATGGTCTTTTTGGCATCCTCAATCATCGCCTGGCTTTCGGCGGAGGCTTTGAGTTTGGCTTTTTCGTACATCTCCTCGCTCACTTTGCGTGCTTCGGCGAGGACGGCGTCGCGTTCGGCCTTGGCCTGCACCATCATCTCCTCGTGCTTTTTGTTCAGAGACTGCATCTCCTCATGAATCTTGGCGGCTTCCTCCAGCTGGTCGGCGATTTTCTTGTTACGGGAAGCGATGCCGTTGGTGATAATCGGCCACGCGAATTTCGCCAAGATGAAGAAGAGGATACCGAAACCGATGAGCATCCAGAATATCAGTCCGAATGAAGGGGTGATAAGTTCCATATATGTCTATTTTTTTGATTTACAACGAAAAAGGAAAGTTCCTCCGCCAACCGCGAAGGAACTTTTCCGAGTTTTACTTTGCAACAGCGATGAGCAGACAAACCACGGTAGCGAACAGGGCAACACCCTCGACGAGAGCGGCTGCGATGATCATGTTCGTACGGATGTCGCCTGACACCTCGGGTTGGCGGGCGATGGCGGACATAGCGTCCTTACCGATGTTACCCACGCCGATACCAGCGCCGATGGCAGCCAGACCCGCGCCGATACCAGCACCCAGTTTACCGATGCCGAGACCTGCGCCCGCTGCTTGCAATAATGTTGTCAATAATACTGCTAAAGTTGACATAATGTTTTGATATTTAAGTTATTTATAAAAAGGGTTACTCTATTGTTTAAGGTTTAGGGTTTAGGGTTTAAGGTTTAGGGTTAAGTCTCACTACGCTTCCACTACCGCTGCTTCCTCTTCGTGTTCCTCCTCGCCGATGGCCATGCCGATATACATCGCGCTCAGCAACGTGAAGACGAACGCTTGGATAAATGCCACTAACAGTTCCATCAGACCCATGAAAATGTAGAAGAAGACGGAGACCGGCGAGACGGCCCAACCGATGACCGGATTCATCTGGCCGAAGATGAAAATCAGCGAGACAAAGGCCAGGGTGATGATGTGGCCGGCGGTGATGTTGGCGAAAAGTCGCACCATCAACACGAACGGCTTGGTGAAGATTCCGATGGTCTCCACCAACGGCATGATCGGCAGCGGGAACTTCAGCCACCACGGTACGCCCGGTGTGTTGAAGATATCCACCCAATACTCTTTTCCGGAAGAAAACGTCGTCACAAAGAAGGTGATGAGCGCCAGAATGCCCGTGACCGCGATGTTGCCGGTGAGGTTCGCGCCGCCCGGGAAAATCGGGATGATGCCCATGATGTTGTTCAGGAAGATGAAGAAAAAGAGCGTAAGCAGGTAGGGGGCGTATTTGTTGGAGTTTTTGCCTAACGATGGGGTGATGACCTCGTCTTGGATGAACACGATGACCGGTTCGATGAGCGCCTGCAGACCGCTTGGCACCTCGTCGGGATGCTCGCGGTAACGTTTCGCCACAGAAAGGAAAATACAGCAAATCAGGATGATAGAGATAATCAGGGCGCAGACGTTCTTGGTGATGGAGATGTCCCACTTGCAGACATGATTTTCGTATGTTTCGCCCTCGTCGAGGTGACCGGTATAGTCAGCGTAATTGCCGTCCAGTTTCACGATATGGCCTTTGGTGTCCTCTTCCCAACCCATGGCATAGCCGTTGTAGGCGGCCTCGCCGTGATGTAACTTGCTGGACATGAAGACCACGGGGCGGCCTTCGTCGAAGAGGATGATGGGCAGCGGGATGGTGACGCTTTTGTCGCCGTCGCCGCAGATGTGCCAGCCGTAGCTGTCGATGACGTGTTCGATGATGAACGGACCGGCATCGAACGCTTCCGTCTGTTCCGTTTCGGCGGAAATATTTTGGCAGGCAAAGAGCATCAACAACGTGCAAAGAAACGCCGCCAACTTTCTTTCAAAACCTTTATAACTCATACGTTTATAATTAGTTATCTTTTTATCAAAACCTTATATCGCTTGCTATAAAAAGCCGCGCAATATACGATTTTTTTAATTTATAAGACTTGGTTCTAAATAGGTGAT
>JAZNGR010000127.1:0-3831 GCA_045576575.1 Eubacteriales bacterium | reverse complement strand
CCTTGCATAACGCAAGCGAGACGTTCCAGCCCCATACCGGTATCGATATTTTTCTGGGCAAGTTCGGTATAGTTGCCCTTTCCGTCGTTATTAAACTGAGAAAAAACGTTATTCCAGATTTCCATGTAGCGGTCGCATTCGCATCCGGGCTTGCAATCGGGAGAGCCGCAACCGTATTTTTCTCCGCGATCAAAATAGATCTCGCTACAAGGACCGCAGGGGCCGGTACCGTGCTCCCAGAAGTTATCCGCTTTGCCCAAGCGCACAATATGCTCTTCGGGGACTCCAATCTGATCCTTCCAGATAGTATAGGCCTCTTCATCGCTTTCATAGATAGAGGGCCAAAGCAGATTTTCGGGGATCTCCATGACCTCAGTCAGAAATTCCCAAGCCATGGCAATGGCTTCTTCCTTAAAATAATCACCAAAGGAGAAATTGCCCAGCATTTCGAAATAAGTACCGTGGCGCGCAGTATGACCCACCCGCTCCAAATCAGGAGTACGGATACATTTTTGGCAAGTAGTCACCCGATTGCGAGGCGGAGTAACCTCCCCGGTAAAATACTTTTTCATCGGTGCCATGCCGGAATTGATCAGCAGCAAAGACTTATCATTATTGGGAACCAGAGAAAAACTATTCAAACGCAAGTGATCCTTAGACTCAAAATAAGAAAGGAATTTTTCTCGGATCTCATTCAAACCCATATACTTCATAATGCAAAAACTCTCCTTACAAAAATATAAAAGCACCCCTGAACAAATAGGGACGGAAAAATCCGCGGTACCACCCTAATTGCACAGAAAGTGCCACTCATTTCTTTTGCCGTTAACGCCGACATACGAGTAGACTCCGAAAAACAGCCGCCACTGATCCTTCTGCCAAGGGTTCGCACCAATTCCCTCTCTCTGTAAGCAGCCGAAAAAGCAGGATTTTTCATCATTGCCATACTCTTTTAGTATACCACAGTTTTTCCCTCTGTCAAGCCATTTTCCGCCATAAAATCACAGATTTCACGAAAGACGGGACCGCATGTTTTTCCACCGGATTTTCCGTCTTCGGCGAAAACAGTAATCACGTATTGAGGCTCCTCCGCCGGATAAAAACCGGTAAAATAAACATTTAACCGCTCTTCCCCGTTTTCGATGATGCCGGTTTGTGCACTGGAGGTTTTTCCACCGGCAAGACCTTTCAATGGTTTTGCTTGCGCCCCGGTTCCGTTTTCAACAGTATAAACACAGTATTCTTTTAGTTTTTCAGCAACTTCAACCGAGAGAACTTCTCTACTCTCATCATTTTCTTCTGTGCCTTTTAATTCGTTTCCAAGATACAACCCTTTATAAACCGTCACCGATGGCAATTTCCCGCCATTGGCAACTACTGCGGTCATGCGAGCGATCTGTAAAGGGGATGCCAATAGATCCCCTTGTCCAATGCAGAGGTTTGCCAGCGCCATATTACTGCTCTTTTCAGGAAACGCTCCGGAGGAAGCCGTCATCGACCCCAACACTTTGATCGCCTCTCCATAACCAAAGCGCATCGCCATCTCTTCAAGGCGATCATACCCCAGCAACTGTCCCAACGCAATGAAATAGGAATTGCAAGAGACGCCAAACGCTTCTTGCAAACCGATTTCCCCATAATTACTATGATTATGACATGCAAATGTGAGATCGCCAATTACGATCCCACCATTGCAGGAATAGCGAAACGCTTCCATCCCCGCTTCCAATGCACAGGCAGCGACTATGATCTTAAACACCGATCCCACCGTCTGTGCTGCAAAGGCACGATTGATCAGTTCCCCTTCGTTTGAATCCAAATAATCTGTGATGCGCTCTTCATTATAGGCGGGACGAGAGGTTGTAGCCAAAATCTCGCCGGTATGGCAATCCATTACAATAGCGGCTCCTTTTTCAATATTACCGCTCATTGCCCCTTCTAATGCACGACACAAATCTGCATCCAAGGTCAATACCAAGCCATTTCGAGTATCATTGCTTTCAATATTGCGCAACCCAAGCCCAGCCATGACACCACGCACTGCATCGGCATTATAAGAAACCTGAACCGACGAAGAAAAGAGGTTTAAATAATCGTTATATTCCTTTTCAACACCGGATAACCCCATCTCTCCGGCACGATCCAAATAGCCGAGCAGATGCTGAGAAAGACTACTATAACGCGCGCTTCCCTCAAAGATATAAACTCCAGGCAATGCCTCCACTTGCTTTTGGCATTTTAAAACAAATGGTGTTTCTTTTTTCAATTTTTCTTTTATTTCTCCGTGATCTGCTCCGCTCCATTCGACAAGTTGCTCTATATATTCCCTTCGAAAATCCCTGGGATTGACCACCAAATAATAGCAAGGCTGATCTCCGGCCAAAGGAATCAGATTCCGATCATAAATCAAGCCCTTTGTATTGTATAGAGTAACCGTCGTTTCCCGATTGCCCATTACTTCCTTCGCTTGATTTGCATTTTCTCCCATTGATAGCCAAAGCGCGCGAAGAAGTAACGCAAAAAACGCCATGATCAAAGCAAGATAAAAAAGACTTCCTCGTCGATTCCACATAAATATCACCCGAAATAGTATGCACTTTTTTCATTGACTTTTTCCATAAAATGTACTACAATTATTTTAGTACATTTGTTCTATTATCGTGGAGGTTTTCAATGGAACGCGTCATCTTACATTCTGATCTAAATAACTTTTTTGCGTCTGTTGAAGCTGCAAAAAATCCCGCCTTGAAAGATAAAACTTTTGCGGTTGCGGGAGATCCCAATAAACGTCACGGGATCATCTTGGCCAAAAACCAAGCTGCCAAGCAATACGGGGTTGCCACCGGAGAACCCATCTGGCAAGCCAAACAAAAATGCCCTTCTTTAATACTGGTACCGCCGCATATGGCTTCCTATCAGTATTATTCTGAATTGGTTCAAAGTATCTATCGGCGATATACCGATGAGATCATCCCTTTTGGAATTGACGAATGTTGGTTGGATGTAACGGGAAGCACTAAACTTTTCGGTTGCGGTGCCAAGATCGCCTATGAGATTCGGCAGCAAGTTCGTAAAGAATTGGGGCTTACGGTTTCCATTGGTGTATCCTTCAATAAGGTTTTTGCCAAATTGGGAAGTGATTTGAAAAAACCCGATGCCACCACGATCATTTCCAAGGAAAACTATCGTTCCTTACTCTTTCCTCTGCCCGTTTCCACCCTACTCTTTGTAGGCAGATCTACCCGAGAAAAACTGGCACATTATGGAATCAACACTATTGGTCAACTTGCCAATACCGATCCGACCTTTTTGATTCGACTTTTTGGAAAAATTGGCTTGGATCTTTACCGTCATGCCAACGGCATTGATACCGAAGACCCTTTTTTAGGGCCTCAACCTGAAAAATCCATCAGCAACTCCGTGACGACCCCGTATGATCTTACCACTCCTGAAGAGATTCGCCTTCAATTGATGATGATTGCAGAACATGTTGCGGCGCGACTTCGAAAAAAACATCTTGCCGGCACCTTAATTACCCTCTCGGTACGCAATAATCGCCTCAGCACCATCACTCGCCAGAAAGGGCTTCCTGTTTGCACCAATCATGCCATGGAGATTCTTGATGCCGCCATTTCCTTGTTTGAAGAAAACTATGATCTGAAGATTCCGGTGCGCTCCATCGGAATCGGTGTGGGAAAGCTTCAGCCCGATGACGGCAATCTGCAACTGACCATTTGGGACACCCGGCAAAACCGTCTTCGAAACCAGAATTTAGATTTTGCTGTGGATCATCTGCGAGATCGCTATGGATTCGATTGCGTTACCCGCGCA
>JAZNGR010000126.1:0-10563 GCA_045576575.1 Eubacteriales bacterium | reverse complement strand
GGTTGCCAATGCGCCGTGGGGCGCTACCAATGCCAATATTGTATATGACTATTAGGGGGGAATAAACCATGAAACCAAAAATCTTATACAGGTTTGAAAGGAAAAATGGCGGCATCACCCATTCTTTGAACAAGCCTGAAGGCGTAGAGTGCACCGAACTTTGCCGCTTGATTGCTGGCGAAGGAAAAATGTTGACCAAAGATGGCGTTTCATTTCATTCTGTGGTTGATACCGATACGCCGGGCGAGTGGCGTGAGGTCGATGCTCCGCCTGAAGTTGAAGAGGGCGGAGAGGGGGTGGTTGTATGACGGCGGGAGCAATTACCATCCTGATCTCTGCGGTGGCGTTGGCGGTCTCTTTTATGACCGCAGCATGGAAGATATCCGGCACTATTGCGAAGAACACGCAGGCGACCACCGATCTGCGGGAGGTCTTTGATGAATTCAAGACCAACAGCCGGCAAACCCACAAGGAGATCTTTCACGAGCTGGACGAACACGGAAAGCAGCTGGGAGATCACGAAGGAAGAATCAAAAATTTAGAAAGGAAGTAATCAAAATGAATGTATCGAAATCTACTATTATCCGCACCGTTGTTCTGTTGATCGCTTTGATCAACCAAATCTTGACAGCATTTGATATCAACCCCTTGCCCTTCAGCGAGGAAGAAATCTATGAGGTGGTCTCTTGGGTGGTGACCGCTGTTGCTACCATTTGTGCTTGGTGGAAGAACAACAGTTTCACCTATGAGGCGGTGAAGGCGGACCAATATTTGGCCGATTTGAAAGAAGGTCGTTACCTTGACTAATTTACCGATTACCGGTGCTTTTGAGATTACTGCAATCTATGGGCAAAAGGGAAAGTATTGGGCAAACGGCCACAAGGGTATTGATTTTGTGGCCAAGGACAAGCGGATCTTCGCCACCTGCGACGGTATTGTTCGGACTGTTGCCTATGATCCCGGCGGATGGGGACATTATATTTCCATTGGAGAGGACAATGGGCGGCGCCATATCTTCTGCCATTTGGCGGCGGGAAGTATCAAGGTGAAGGTTGGTCAGAAGGTGACCCGCGAAACGGTGATCGGCACCATGGGCGCCACCGGCAATGTGAGCGGAGTACATCTGCATTATCAACTGCAGCAGGGTACGGTGGTAATCGACCCTTGCAGTTACTTAGGGATTCCAAACAAAGTGGGATCCTACCATTCAAAGGATTACGCTTTGGAGGAGGTGAGTATCTTGGATCGGTTTAAGGATAAGGATCAGATCCCTAAGTGGGCTCTGGAGGAACAGATCGTAGAAAAAGCGGTCAAGGCTGGTATCGTGGAAGGTGATGAGAATGGAAATCTTCGTCCGCTGGATCCCATTACCCGCATTGAAGCGATGGCTTTGATCGTTCGTGCAAAGGGTCTTTGATATTCCCAAACGCTTGGGAATTTCATTAAAATTCGCACCGATAGCGTGAGGTTTTGCCCTCTAATCATGGGGAAAGGAAATGATCATGGCAGAAGAAATGACCATGACCGCGGCGGCTGAGACCGCAGCGGAAACCGCTGATAACGCAGTGGCAGCCGGAGCCGTGGACCGGCAGGAGGAGTCTGCTTCCGCGCAGGAGCAGCAGGCGACCGCAACCGAGCAGGGAGCGGAGTCTGATGGGCAAAGAGCGGCGCAAAGCCGCGGAGTAAATACCCGTCAGAAGGAACAGCGGCTTGCCCGCGAGACCAATGAGCGGGCGGCAAATGATCTGATGGAGTATGCGCGTTCCAAAGGACTGCAGCCGAAGAATGCGGCAGACGCCCTGATCATGCTGAAGGCCCAAGACAAAGGAGTTAGCCCCGAGGAGTATCTTGCCGAAGAAAAAAACACCGCAGCCGAAGAGGAACGCCGGGTGCGGGAATCTCCCCTTTTTAAGGAGATGGAGGCAGATGCAAAGAAATACCGCATGCAGCAGGAGATGCAAGCAGATCTTGCGGCAATTCGGGCGGTGGATCCGTCGGTAGAATCCTTGGAGGCGTTGGGATCCGATTATATGGATCTGGTTGCCTCCGGCATGAGTGGCTTAAATGCCTATTATGCCCTGAAGGGGATGGAGGCGGTGAAGCAGGCGGCGGCCCCGGCACAGCCCGGCAAGGTAGATCTGCATACCGATACCGACCGGGATTTCACCTCGGAGGAGTTGGATCGGCTGACTATGAAGGATCTGGAAGATCCGAAGGTCTATGAAAGAGCGAAGCGTTCTTTAAGAAATCTAAAATAAGGAGAAATTTATTATGGCATATGAAAATTTTAAACCCGTAATGTGGATGAAGGCTATTCAGGAAATTCTTAGACAGGAAACAATGTTTGTGGATTTTTGCAACCAAAATATCGACGGCACCCCGTCTTATGGTAATCAGGTCAAGATTCTTACTGCTGGAAAACCTACCATTAAGAAGTACGAACCCCAAAAGGGACCTATCGAGGGTCCCCAGGAACTCGACGGCATCGATGTTACCTTAAATATTGACCAGGCAAGATATTTCAATTTTAAGGTTGATGATGTGGATCGGGCTCAGACGAACCCCGAGTTGATGAATGCTTTGTCGAGAGAATCGGCACTTGAGATGGCAGCTGCTCGTGATATGTATATCGCAGAGCTTATGCTTGGTGCGACCAATGTATCTAATTCTACCGCTATCAGCACAGAAAAAACCATTAACGGTTTGATCGATGAGGCGCTTTGTGCATTGCGTACCAAAAATGTAACACCGGGTATGGAGGTTGAAATTATGCTTCCGTATTATGCGTATCAGACATTTAAGAACAAGCTTGTAGAGCTGAAGAGCAATAACGATGCGCTGATTAAAACCGGCGATGTAGGTTGGTATGATCGTTGCATTGTGAAGTACAGCAACCTTGTTCATAATGACGGCACCGATGACTACGGATGGATCCGTACCAAAAAGGCGGTGGCTTTTGCCGGCCAGCTTGAAAAAACGGAAGCATACCGTCCGGAAGGATATTTTGCGGATGCCTTGAGAGGTCTCGATGTATACGGCGCAAAAATCGTACGGCCTGACGAACTGTATGTTTTGCGTATGCACAAATGATCTACATCTCCCTCCCCGCCTTCGGGCGGGGAGGAAAACTCCCTTTTTGTTGATATGATGAGCGGGCTTTTTTTCGCTCCTGATATGAGCAAAAAACTGTGAAAGGAGAAACAATATGGCTATGACGGTAAATGAATGCAAGGAGCAGGTTTTGAGGCTTCTGGATGAGGTTGGGGTCAGCGATTATGCCCAACGAATAAACCATCTGATCGATAAGGCCCAACGGGTGATCGCCACTACCTGCGGTTTTATTAAAAAGCGGGCGGTGCTGACTGCCGAGGAGGGAGAACTGATCGCCTTGCCTGCAGACTGCTTTGCCATCGAGAAGGTAAAGGAAGGCACCTATGAGGAAGAGCCGCTGGAGAACGGCGGCAAGGGAATTATTCTTTCGGGCGGCGCCGGTACCTATACGCTGATCTACAAAGCCTATCCGGATCCCATCGGCGACAGCGATGACGGAAAGGAACTGCAGATCGCCCCGGAGTATTACGCGGCCCTTTGCTTTTATGTTGCGGCGCTGACACAGGATAATGAATACGACAAGCGGGCATTTCAGCTCTTCAAAAATGAATATAACGAGGCAATTGCCTTGGTGGAGCGCACCAAAAATATGAACGGAAAGGCGCGGGTGGTGACTTATGGCTAATATCTATTCAGCGCCCTCTCTTTCGACCATGAAGGTCAGCACCTTCAAGGGCTCCGACTGCTCGGTGCCCGAGGATCAGCAAAAGGCATATCGGGCGGCGAAGAGCGAAAATATGATGCCCTATGCAGTGGGCGAGGTCGGCAAGCGGCCGGGGGTGCAGAACGCGGATTATTTCAAAACTAAAGGCTATACGAATCCATCGGATTACTCGCTGGTTGCTGGCTATCGCAATGTATTGGTTTTAGAGGATTTCGGATACTATCATATTGCTCTTCGTGTGAAAGATAAAGTTCGGGGATATATTTGGATGCGAATCTTCCTTGGCGATAATATTGATACGATTCCAAGGGTTTTTGAATGCGGAGACTGCGCCTGTATTTTCATTCGTTCCACCGAAGGGGTGGCAGGCACATATTTTCTTTCAGGCGCCGTTGGTGCAAATGAGGTCATCATAAAACTTCAAGGTGCCCGCATTGATATATTTACACATAAAATATTGGCTTCCGGTTCCGCAAGAAAATTTCCGTATTGTATGGCGGCTGAACTTTCCGATGGAAGATGGACGCAAATCAACGACGTTGACGAGTGGACGGGGACGACCCCGGAGGTTATGCAAGGGTGTAATCCGGAAGTGCCCAGCGGATTTCCACATCGAGCTCTCAATCTGCTCAACCCATTTGTAACCGAATCTTTTTGTATAAAAGAAGGCGTGGCTTGTGTCTTTTATCTCAACACCCAAGCGGTGTCTACCGCTGAATTGCTTGGTTGGGGAAGGGAAGCAGATTCCGGCGTTTCGGAATATGCACGCTTTAAAGGAAACTATGTTAATGATCTATTTAAGGTGGAGGTCCTTTGCGCGATAAAAACCGAAGAGGATGAAAAAAAGGGAAAACCGGTTTGGGTGGAACGCCCGCTGCATGAAAAAGATGGATATAATCCTGCGGAAAATCGGCTATATCTTTCTCCGGAGGGAAACCTGAACGCAGGATTGACCGGTCTTGGAGCGGATAATATGATTGGAGTATCTCCCGTTGGAGGAGAAGATAATGTGCGGATCACCTTTCTTCGGAGCGGCGCCTACGAGGATTTTTTGAAAATCTTTGAATCGACGATTGGCGCCAGTTATGGCGTTTCCGGATATAAAGATCGTATGTTTTTTGGTGGCGCAGAGTTTGGTAATCGGGTTTATTATTCCGAAATGGACGACCCTCTTTATGTTCCGGAAACCAACTATATTGATGTGTCAGGTGCAGGTGAAATTATCGCCTTGGACGGTACCACTGACGTTTTGACAATCTTGACCGATAACGGAATTTATTTAGGCTCTGCATCGAGGGTGGATACCACTGATAATGCCGGATACATTCGAGATGCGGTAATCACCATCAGCAATCGGATTCCCGCTCCGCCGCCCAAGAACGGCGGCAAGATGGCAATTTTAGGCGGCGAGGTGGTGTATCTTTCCACCGAAGGTGTGATCGCAGTTGCCAGCAAGGAAAACTATGCTGCGCGATATGCGGAGCACCGCTCAGCGATGATCGACCGGGAAATGCTGAAGGACGATCCGCTGGAACTGATCAGCTTGGGGCGGTTCTTAATGATTCGTTGCGCCAATGGTGTATGGTGGCTTTTGGATGAGAATCAGCCCAACAGCGAGGGGGATAAGCCCTATGCTTCCCATCAATATGAAGGTTGGCGGTTGACGGGAATGCCCTGCGACAGCGCTTTTGCGGAGAACGGTACGCTTTATCTGATCAAGGACGGAATCGCCTATCGCTGGACCGACGGCACCCAAGCAAGCCATTTTCACGATGAATATGACGGCAATAATACCGCCATTTCTGCTTGGTGGGAGATTCCTTGGATCTTCGGCAGCACCATCTATAAGAATAAGATCTTTCAGCGCTTGGGGATCCTGCTGGGGCAGATCGCCGGCGCCGATACCAGCGTGAAGATCGAGGGCAAAAAGAATGATGAGGAGTGGAGCATCCTTTGGCATTACGATAGGAGCCTTTGCACCTTCGGTTATGACAAAATAGATTATTCCCTTTTTACTTATTCCGGTAAGCCTGGAAATCCAAACCAATCCCGCAAGATCAAGATTAAAAAAGCGAAGCAATTCAAGCTCCGCTTTATCAATGACTATATGGACCAGCCGCTGATCCTTCGGGAATATGGGCTGGATTATGTGCAAGAGAGTTGAGAGGTGAAAAACAATGGCAAAAGTGACCTATAAAACGGTGGAGGATGCCTATGCCGCCAAAGAGGCGGCCATTGAGCAGAATAAAAAGGCGGCAGCCTTAGCCTATGATGCCCAGCGGGAGGATCTGGCCGATGCGGCAACAGACTCCCTGCAACAGGCTTATATTAAGCGTAACCGACAAAGAGAAGCGCTGGCACAGCAGAACCGCGCGGCGGGGATCACCGGCGGCGCTGCAGAGAGTAATCTTTTGGAGATCGAGGCGGGGTATAACTCCGCCCGTGCCAATACGATCATCAATCGGGATAAGCAGATCGGGCAGGTGGATATTGCCCAGATGCAATCAGAAGCCCAAGCGGATATCGAGAAGAGCGGCGATAAGATCAGCCTTGCCACCGGCCGCTTAAGCTTCGATCAGGATCAAGAGAGCGATGCACGGAGCAACGCTTTTGAAATGGCAAAGGCGGGCATCATCACCGACGACATTGCCAATACTCTCGGCTGGCCGAAGGAACACCTGCAGACATGGTATGATCGGCTTTATAAGAAGGAGGATACATAATGAAAACGGTAGAACAAGCCTATCTGGAAAGAGAAAATACCAAGAATCAAATGAAAGGAGCCACCGAGTCCACTCGGGTGGCTCTTTCTGCCATTGCGGGGCGAAACTTCCTCAAAACCAAGGAAGAGACCGCCAAAATCCAGCGGGATAAGGAAATCGCAGGGGCGCAGATCGCGGCGCAGATCGCCAAAGCCGATGCCGGAAACGCGGTGACCATGGCGAAGACCGAGACCTCCGTTGCTTTGCAGCAGGAGCGCGCACGGCAGAATGATGTCTTGAACTTTTTGAACGCAGGCATTTACGATCCTTCCTTTGCAGGAATCCTTGGGATGGATGATTCCATCGTGAAGGCGGCCGCCGAAAAGAAGGATACCGAATATAAGGCGGCGCAGGCTGCCAAAGCCGCCGCCAAGAAAGCGCAGGCGGAATATGAAGCGGCGCTTGCGGCGCTGAATAATCATAATGATGAGATCGACGGGATCCAAGAAAAGCAAAATATAGCTCAAGAAAAGGTCAATGAAGCGATTACCGCATTTGAGGCAGAAAATGAGACGGTCGAGGATTCCGAGGATGCAAAAAATCAGATCACAGCAAAGGCGGCGGTCAATACGCCGGATCAAGCGTTGCAGATTCGGGGGATCGTGACCGACCGACAAAAGTATGTGCGCAATAAACTGATGGGCAAAAATGCGATATATAATTCCCCCATCGTCAAAACGACCAAAGAGGATGTTCAGAAGCTAAAAGAGGCTTCCGCCTATTATGATCGGTTGCTGACCAAAAAGATCGCCGCCAAGGAAAAGGCGCAAGGGGAACTCAGCGCCCTGGAGGCAGCGTATAAGACTGCCAACGAGAATTCCGCTATTTATCGGGTCAATTATGCCAAGGCGGCCTTAGCCTCTGCAACAACGGAGAAAGAGTATACCTCGGCTTTTCAGGCCTATTCGGAGCAATTGGTGGGCGGGATCGTACAGACCGCCGCCGATGCTTCTGCCACCCTGATCATGGCGCAGGAGAAGATGAACGCAGTGGAGCAGCTGACCGAAGAAGAACAAAACGAGGTTGCAAAGCAAAAGGATGCCGCGCGCTCAATGATCGAGTTCATTGAGCGGGAGCTGAAAGAGACCGATCTTTCGGTGGATATGCAGGATTATTTGAGCGACTGCCAAGAAAATCTGCAGAAGATCCTGGATGGTTGCAAGATTGCTGAGGATTATGCGGTTCATTATGAAGAAAACAAGGACGATCTGATCTATCAGTATATGGATCAGCGGTATGGCGGCGGAAGCGTCAGCCTGAAGGGGCTGGAGGAATACCTTGCAGTTTTGAAGAAAAACCTTTCTGCCGGAGCACCCGAGATCAATCAAAAAGACCCGTCATCTATTGCGGCTTGGAATGAATATCAACAAAACAGCGCTGATCTCAAAAAGCAGATCGAGTGGATGGAACTTTATATTGAGCAGAGAAAAGAAAAAGATAAGGAAAAGGCTCAGTTTGATCAGGGTAAAAAGGATCTGGAATCCACCGGAGAAATTGGATTGATTGCACAATTTGAGGCGATTTGTGGTATTCGGGATGATCGAAGAAACACTAATGTAAACGACACAAGCGAGTGGGATCCTATAAAAAAGAATGGCATAGAAGATTTTCATCCTTTACCCCGCAAGGGATCCGATACCGTTCATGCGAACAGCGCTGCAACCTACGCTTATCTTGAACAGCTTGTGCCCGAAATGGAGCGGGAGTTTTCTGCGGAATATTTAAATAATATGCGCCTTGATACGGTCAATGTTGAGCGCATGTCTTCGGATGCGAAATTACTTAACAAAGGAAGAGAAGAAACATATCTCGGTAATTATACCTTTAGTGATGATCTGCTTCGTTTTTCTAACGGAGATTATGGGATCTTTACGAAAGAGGAGGGACAGCGAACCATTGCCGTCTTTATGAGATATGGCGCCGAAGTTGCTTTTGATTACTATGCCACTGTTCGCGAACAGGCGTTGGTGCGGAATGCTCAAAATAACGATTTGGGATTAAATTGGATCTTGGGATGGGCCAACGGCGCGATCGGTTATTTTGAAAGTTTGGAATATTCTGCGAAAAATATGATTGAAGGTGGCGCAGCAAGAATTGCCGGCACCGCGCTTTCAGCTTCTCATCAAGTGACCTTGCAGGCTTTGGATGAAATGGGCTTCGGCGGCGAGGCGTTGGAAAAGCTCTATATGGGCGGATATGCAGTGTTGGATATGCTTCCGGTAGCAGTGCTTGGCACCGCCAATTTAATTGCCCCTGGTGTCGGGACGGTTCTCGCTCGTTCTTTCCTATATTCCAAGGTGTTGATCCAAACTTATAACGAGGATGTGGCACAGGGATATGACACGGAGTTTTCTTTTACCCATGGTATATTGTCGGCAACCTCTGAAGTGGTTTTAGAGGCTGCGCTTTCTAAAATTACCGGTCTCGGCAGTGAAAAAAGCCTTGGCAATATGATGAAGAAGGCGGTTGAAAAAATCGCAAGTACTGCAAAGATGCAGGCTGCATTGAATTTTGCGGGCTCTTGCGGATCGGAAGGCTTTGAGGAATTTTTGCAGGAAGTCATCAGTCCGATGCTGAAAAAAGTGGCGGCGGATGTCTCCGGTATGGAAGAATATGAATTGGAAGATATCGATTGGGATGCAGCCGTTGAAAGCGCTATCGTTGGCGCGATGGTCGGCGGCGTTTACGGAATCGGTGAGCTTCATGTTTCTAACCTCAAAGGCGGCGGCTTGAAGCTCACTGAGGCGCAGCAGGCCTTGGAGGATAACAGCGCCATCGGGATCATCGATGCGGCGGCGATGCTGGGCAACCAGCGGGCGCAGCAGATCAAGGCGGCGATCCAGAATGAAGCGCCCCGCTATGAGGGGCAGAGTGGGCTTTTTGCCTTCGCCTCCCCTGCCGATATTGTGAATATCACCCAGAGCATTCAGCTGAAAACGGCAAAAAATAAGATCCAAGCCATCAATACGATGGTGGATCGTGATTTTGCCGGCGCGACGAAGCTTGCGCGGCATCAATATAAGAAGGCGTTTCAGAAGGTGGTGTCCGGAAGAAACCTGACCCTGAAGGAAGCGGCAATGATCATCAATAACCCCGCTTTAAAGAAAACCTTTGAGGGAATGATCGGTCAGGAGATCACCGGCTTAAAGCCCGATCAGGTGGCCTACCTTGCCCGCCTTGCCGCCTATTCGGTTAATGCATCGCAAGTGCAGAAGCGGATTGCTCTCTTTAAGGATCTGTTCGGGGAGATCGATTTCAAGGCCTTGAAGAAGATGATCCAATTCAGTGATCTTACTGAGAATATGATCGGCGGAGTGCTTTATGAGTTCGACAGCACCGAAGCGGAGCTGACAGACGGTAAGCGGGAAACGGTGGAAGTGATGAAGCTATTCTCGCAGGAGACCGGTGTTGTTTATATGATCACCGATAAATACGATACCGGCACCTTCCTTTCTGCGGATCTGATGGCAGTAAAGCCAGAGGATCTCAATAAGGGAATCTATCATCAGATCGCCAAAGCATCCTATTTCCGCGTGTTCCAGATGAATAAGGATGCGGGCAAGGATCTTCGCGCCTTTATTCTCGCCGAGGTGGAAAAGCAGATCGGCGCCGATGCTATAGCCGAAGAGATCAAAACAATTCAAATGCAAAATGCCACCAAAGATCTTACGGACGAAGCGGCCAAGGACGAGCTCTGCTCCCGGTGGCTCGCCGAGATCCTGCTGAAGAATGCCGAAGGCTTTGCAAAGGAGAAACCGGATACTGCAAATTTGTTGCGGAAGGCGATGCAGGCAGCGGATGGGCATTTGTATGATGGTTTTTATAAGGCAACAGATGCAGAAGAATATCACAGCATCGTTGATTCTATTGCTGAAAACGAGGACTTTCATCTAAATGAAACATATATTAAAATTAGCGATTCTACGCCTGCAGAATTATTTGGCGAAAAGGTAGACTTAGATTATCCGTTACTAATAATGTGGAAAAAACTATATGCTATTATTAGAAAAGATGGGACTTTGATTT
>JAZNGR010000125.1:0-1976 GCA_045576575.1 Eubacteriales bacterium | reverse complement strand
TCAACTCCTTGGCTCACAGAACGACATGGCTACGATCCGACTTATTTTTGCGTAGCGACGGTATTTTTGAAAAAATTGATCGATCAAAAATTTAAGAGTAATATCGAAACTGCCCTTTCGGATGTGATGGGCTTTGATGTTTCCGCCGAGATCATGACAGAAGAGGAAGTTCCTCCGCGGTTTCGGGAGATGGCGCAGCAAAAATCGGATGAGTTTGTATCCGACATTGTTTCCGAGCCTCATATCGAGGAAGAGGAAGAAATCCGCACCTTCAATGCCCAATCCCATTTGACCTTTGAAAATTTCGTCACAGGGAAGGAAAACGAATTTGCCCAAGCGGCGGCATTGGCAATTGCTAATAATCCCGCAGGCTCCTATAACCCCTTCTTCCTTTATGGCCATAGCGGTTTGGGTAAGACGCACTTAATCAATGCGATTGCTAATAAGATTCGCGAAAATCATCCCGAGATGACCATTCTCTATGCCAAGGGTGATGAATTTACCAGCGAATTGATTGATGCGATCAAATATAACACCCAGCGTCAATTTAAGCAAAAATACCGAAGCTGCGATATTTTGCTGATGGACGACGTTCAATTTTTGAGCGGTAGACCTTCCATTCAGGAAGAAATGTTCCATACCTTCGATGCTCTTTATGAAAGCGGTCGGCAAATTATCCTTACCAGCGACCGTCCCCCGCGGGAAATCGCTGTTTTGGAGGAGCGGTTGCAATCCCGCTTCTCGATGGGGCTTATTGCCGATATCCAACCGCCCGAATATGAAACCCGCGTGGCCATCATCAAGCGTAAAGCCGAGCTTTATAATTTGAAGATGCCCGCCGATGTTATCGAATTGATTGCCACCAAGATCAAGACGAATGTGCGGGAGCTGGAAGGTACCATTAAAAAATTAAAGGCATTCAATCAGCTTTGGGGCCAAACCCCCACCATCGCTTTGGCGAAGGATGCGATGGAAGCCATCATCAAGGAAAATGCCAATAATAATATTACCCCCGATACCATCATCGAAAATGTGGCAAGATATCATAATATCACAGTCGATCAAATCAAGGGTAAAAAGAAGGATGCGCCTGTGGTCAAGCCTCGCCAGCTGGCAATGTATCTCATTCGGGAGCTGACTCAGCTTTCTTTGCCTGAAATCGGCAACGCGATGGGCGGTAAGAACCATACCACAGTTCTCCATTCCATCAAAAAGGTGGAAGAAAACATCCAAAAAGATCCCGCATACGCGAAAACCGTTGCGGAGATTATCGAAAATATCAAGAAAACTTATTGACATTTTCATCCACTTTTCAACAGCGAGTTTTTCACATATTGAACAGGGTTATAAACAGTTTACATAATGCTGTTCACACTTTGTGGATGCTTTTTCAGCAATGAACAGGTTATCAAAACGCGCTTTTTCGCGCCCCGATGACGAAAATAAACGTTTTTTACCTTTTGCACAGACCAACAACAACTACTTCATCAAATAGAGAAAAGAAAGGAAATGACGCTATGAAATTTACCTGTGATCGAAACGCTCTCAACGAAGCGATCAATGTGGTCTCCAAAGCGGCAAGTCAAAAATCCACCATCCCTGCATTGGAAGGAATTCAAATTTCCATTATGCAAGATGGGTTGGTTCAATTAAGCGCATACGATCTTTCGGTTTGCATTACCTATGATTTGGAAGCGGAAGATACCGAGAGAGGAACAGTCGTTCTCTCCTCCAAGCTGTTTGGCGATATTATTCGCAAACTGCCTTCCTGCCCTGTCACCATCGAAATCGACGATAAGACATTTCTTACCACCATCGACGGCGGCAACGCTCATTTCACCATCACAGGGATGAGCGATGAGAATTTTCCCGAGCTGCCGGATGTCCTTTCGGAGGATGGCATTGTTCTTACCTATAATGATTTTAGAACCATGGTTCGCCAGACCATCTTTGCCTGCTCCATCACCGATCTCAAG
>JAZNGR010000124.1:0-5760 GCA_045576575.1 Eubacteriales bacterium | reverse complement strand
TATATCATCGATGAGGTGCATATGCTGAGTAATCAGGCATTCAATGCCCTCTTAAAGACCTTGGAGGAGCCTCCCTCCCATGTAATCTTTGTGTTGGCCACCACCGAGATCCATAAGATCCCTGCTACCATCCTTTCCCGTTGCCAGCGGTTCGATTTTAAACGGCTGACGCCGGAACTGATCGCGAAGCGCCTCTCCTATGTGGCGGAAAAAGAGGGCTTTGCTTTAGAAGCAGAGGCCGCCGCTTTGCTGGCGCGCTTGGCAGACGGTGCTATGCGAGACGGTCTTTCTTTGCTGGACCGTTGCCGCAGCGGCAGTGAGCCGGTGACCCTGGAGCGGGTGGAGCAGATCGTCGGCGTTTGCAGCAGTGATCAGCTGCTGGAGGCGGTGCGTCTGGCCTGGAATCGGGATGCCTCCGGTCTTTTGAAGTTTTATAAAAACGCCCGCGAGCGTTATGCGGGCCCTGCCCAATTGTTCGCCGATCTTTCGGCGGTATTGCGGGATCTTTTGGTCTGCAGTGTGACCGATCATCCTGAAGAACTGATGGAATGTGATGAGCGAGAGTTGCAGCAAAAGATCGCTCTTTCGCGGGAACTGCCTACTGCTTGCGTCATGCGGATGATGCGGACCTTGCAGGACGGGATCTGGGAGCTTTCCCGTACTGCTGATAAAGGGCTTTTGGCAGAGATGACCCTCATCTCCCTTTGTCGGGAGGAATTGGGGGAGGATCTGGCTTCTTTGAGCGCGCGGATCGCCCGCCTGGAGCGGGGCGCGCCGCCCATGGCGCCGATATCCGCTCCCGCCCCCGAGGCAGAGCCTCCCAAGACCAAGGAATCCGCCCCTGCGCCTCAACCCATTGCGGCAGAGCCTGCCGCGGCAAACAGCGCGGGATGCCCCTTCTGGGAGGAACTGAAGCTGACCCTGCAGGATACGGGCCACGCCAATCTGATGGGCTTTTTACTGGATATTACCCCCTCCATTGAGGGCAATCGGCTGATCTTATCCAGCGACCAGGTATTCTGCCGCAATATGATGGATCAGCCCGAGCAACGAAAAATTATGGAGGAGGCCGCTCTGCAGGCAAGCGGAACCGCTTATACCGTTGTGGTAAGAGAAGCGGCGGCCACCCTGGCCAAAGACGACCCAATGAATGAATTAGAGGAGATATAAAAATGAAAGCAAGATTACCTGAAGGTTATAACATGAAGCAAGGCGATATGATGCGCCGTGTGCAGAAGATGCAAGAGGATATGCAGAATGCCCAGGCAGAGGTGGAGGCCTCTGTATTTGAGGCGGCCGCAGGCGGCGGCGCAGTCAGCGCTAAAGTCAACGGAAAAAAAGAGGTACTGGAAGTCAAGATCCAACCTGAGGTGGTAGATCCCGATGATGTGGAAATGTTGGAGGATCTTATTGTTGCCGCAGTCAATGAGTGCATGAAGCAGGCGGATTCTGCTATGGAAAGCAAGATGGGCGCAGTGACCGGCGGTTTGAACCTGCCCGGGATGCCCGGTCTCTTTTAATCGGTATGCCGAACATTAATCAACTCAATAAACTGATCGAGCAGTTTGCCAAATTGCCGGGTGTGGGCGCTAAAACCGCCCAAAAAATGGCGTATTTCATTCTTGCCCAAGGGGACACTGCGGTGAAAGAATTTGCCGATACCCTTTTGGCTTCCAAGAATATGATCCATTGTTGCCCCCGTTGCCAGAATCTTACCGATCAGGCAATCTGTCCCATCTGCGCCGATGAAAAGCGCAAGGGCGCGATCTGCGTGGTGGAAAAACCGGAGGATGTGGAAGCCATGGAGCGTACCCGTACTTTTCATGGCACCTACCATGTGCTTCATGGTCTGATCTCTCCGGTCAATGGCATTGGTGCCGATCAGTTGAAGATTCGTGAATTGTTGCATCGGGTGGCAGAGGAACCGGTAGAGGAGATTATTCTCGCCACCTCTCCCAATGTGGAAGGGCAGGCAACCGCGCTGTATCTTCATAAACTGCTTAAACCTTTTGAAATCAAGGTAACGGGTCTTGCGCTGGGGATCCCGGTGGGGGGTACGTTGGAATATGCCGACAGCCTCACCTTGACTCGTGCCATGGAAAACAGGAGGTCTTTTGAATGAATACATATCAACCGCGGGGCGTCTGCTCCCGCCGGATCTTCTTCGATGTGGATGAAGAGGGGTTGTTGCATAATGTTGCCTTTGAAGGTGGGTGCAACGGCAATCTTCAAGGCATCGGTGCTCTTTTAGAGGGCATGGAGATCGAGGATGCTATTGAGCGTCTTGCAGGAATTTCCTGTGGATATAAGGGGACTTCGTGTCCCGACCAATTGGCGCAGGCCTTAATTCAATATCAGGAGGAACATTAATATGGATCATCGCAAAGAATACGAACGTTGGCTGAAAAACCCTGAGTTAGACGAGCGGCTGAAAGCCGATCTGATCACCGTGCACGGCAATGATGATGAGATCCGCTCTCGCTTTGGTTGTGACCTAACCTTCGGTACCGCAGGTTTGCGCGGGTTGATGGGTGCCGGCACCAATCGAATGAATATTTATACCGTTCGCCGCGCCTCCAAGGGTTTTGGTAATTATATTGTTTCCTTGGGCAAAGAGGCCATGGACCGCGGTGTTGTGATTGCTTATGACTGCCGCAACAACGGCACCAAGTTTGCCATGGAGACCGCATTGACCATGTGTGCCTTGGGGATTCATGTGCGCTTGTTTGATGCCCTGCGTCCTACCCCCGAACTGTCTTTTGCCATTCGGGATTTCGGCGCCATTGGTGGTGTAAACATTACCGCCTCCCATAACCCGAAGGAATATAACGGCTATAAAGCCTATTTTGAAGACGGTGCGCAGATCTCCGGCGATCAGGCGGATTATATCTTCGCCGAGATGCAGAAGGTAGATCCTCTCTTTATTGACACCATCTCCGAAGAGGAAGCCTTGGAAAAGGGCCTTTTGGAGTATATCGGCGCCGAGACCGATGAGAAGTATCTCAAGCGGGTTCTGGCAGAGCAGTTGCCTTTGGGCGAATTATCGGAAGAGGCCAAGAAATTGTCGATCGTTTATACCCCTTTCCATGGAACCGGTCATAAATTGGTCCCCGCGATCTTTGAGGCACTGGGCGCTGATGTCCATTATGTAACCGAGCAAATGAAGCCGGATGGCGATTTCCCCACTGTTAAGAGCCCCAACCCCGAGGAAAAGGAAGGCTTTGCTTTGGGTCTGGAATTGGCCCGTAAGGTGGGCGCTGATCTGATCATCGCCACCGATCCCGATGCCGATCGGGTGGGCGTTGCCGCCATCAACGGCGATAGTGTGGTTTATTTTACCGGCAACCAGATCGCCGCTCTTCTGGTGGACTTTATGATCCGCGTGCAAAAAGAGGCGGGTACTCTTTCTGCTCATCCTGCAGTAGTCTCCACCATCGTTTCCTCCAAGCTGCCCAAGAAGATCTGCGAGGAAAACGGAGTGGCCTATTTCGAGGTGCTGACCGGCTTTAAGTATATCGGTGAAATGATGGAGCGCTTCAAGGCGGAAGGAACCCATGAATATCTCTTCGGCTTTGAAGAGAGCTTTGGCTATCTGAAGGGAGATTATGCCCGCGATAAGGATGCTCCGGTGGCTTCTATGCTGATCGCCCAGATGGCTATGTACTATAAGAATAAAAAGAAGAATCTGGCTCAGGCGCTGGAAGTTCTTTATAAGACTTATGGCTATACCGAGGAGAAAACGGTAAGCTTCAAGATCGAGGCGGTAATGCCCCAGCAGCGGATGAATGAGATCATGCGGGATCTTCGGGACAATGTTCCCACCTCCATGGACGGAAAGACTGTTGTGGAATTCCGCGATTATAAGACCCATAAGATCAAGGATCTGGTCAGCGGTACCCAGAAGGATACCGGCCTTCCCACCTCCGATGTGCTGTATTTCGTGTTTGAAGACGGTACCCATGTGGTGGTGCGCCCCTCCGGCACCGAGCCCAAGATCAAGGTCTATTTCCTGACCCGCGGCGAAAACCGCTTTGAATGTCATAGCAAGGTAGAGACCTACGAAAAGATCTTTGCCGAGCTGTTGAAATAATAGAAAAAACAAACCGCCCCTCGAAAGAGGGGCGGTGCTTATGGAGTGAGTATTGATGCAGATTATTTATTGGATTTTGGAAAGCGATCTCCTAAGCGTTACCTTCCGCATCGTGATGGCGGCGGTATTGGGCGGGATCATCGGCAATGAGCGTGGGCGCCATGGCAGCCCCGCAGGGCTTCGGACTCATATTTTAGTCTGTTTGGGTGCTACCATGACCTCCTTGATCGGCACCTTTGCGGTCAACTATATGGGCTATAACGGGGATCCCTTCCGTATTGCCGCCCAGGTGGTTTCGGGCATCGGTTTTCTGGGTGCCGGGATGATCATTGTGAAAAACGGTAATACCATCACCGGGCTCACCACCGCCGCAGGAATGTGGACCACCGCCACCATCGGCATCGCCCTCGGTGTAGGGTTCTATAGCGGGGCCATTATTATGACTCTGGTCTGTGTCTTTGTGGCCGCGGTGCTGACCCGTATGGAACGCAAGCGAAAAAAATCCACCCAGATCTATCTGGAGGTGGAGGATCTTTCCACTGTGGAGGCGGTGACCGATCAGATCCGCGAACTGCTCCACCATGATGCCATGATGGAGATCATCCCCGCAAAAAGCGGGAAAAGCAGCTGCCTGGGGGTCTATATTGTAACCTCCAAGATCGAGGATATTCCCGCCTTTCGGCAAGAGGTCCATTCCCTCGGCGCCATAACCTTTGTAATCATTGAGTAAAAAAATACGGAAGACCAACGGTCTTCCGTATTTTTATTTTCCCCGAAAGTGTAAATTTACACCAACCATTTCGTCTGCTTTTTCCTTGGATCTATGGAAAAATCTTGACCGAAAAATACAATAGAATGGCAAAAAAACACCTTGATATATAAGAGATAATTTGATTTAATTAAGAAAAAAGTACAAAAAGGAGAAATACCAATGAAGGGAACGCAATATTTTACAGATGCCACTCATTCCTTTGTGGCTCGTCCGGTGTTTCCGTCGGTGGAAATGGGCGGCGCGGTTACTTTAGAGGTGGAAAAAGAGCCTCTTCAAAGAACCTTTGGCGGTTTTGGTGTTGCCATCACCGGTTCCTCTTGCTATAATCTCAGCCTGATGGAAAAAGAGGAGCGGAAGGCTCTCATCCGATCGGTTTTCACCCCCGAAGGTCTGGGGCTGACCATCGGAAGACTGTCGGTAGGCTCCAGCGACTATTCGGCGGAGGTTTATTCTTATGATGATGTGGCGGGGGATGTGGAACTGAAGCATTTCTCCGTTGAGAGGGATGAGGCTTATGTGATCCCCATGATCAAAGAGATCCTCAGCATCAATCCCGAACTGAAGCTTTTTGCTTCTCCCTGGAGCCCTCCCGGCTGGATGAAGACCGGCGGCAGTATGTGCGGCGGCTATATGCGGGAGGAATATCTGGAATGCTATGCAGAGTATTACCTGCGCTTTTTGCAGGAGTATGAAAAGCGGGGGATTCATATCTCGGCGCTGACTCCGCAAAATGAGCCCGAGACCCAGCAATACGGAAAGATGCCTGCCTGCCAATGGCATCCCGAGCTGGAGGCAAAGTTTATTGCCATTCTTCGCCGCAAGCTGGATGAGGCAGGAATGAAGGTGGATATCTGGATGCATGATCATTCCTTCGTTTATTGGAAGTCGGATCGTAGCC
>JAZNGR010000123.1:0-5481 GCA_045576575.1 Eubacteriales bacterium | reverse complement strand
ATTCCCCACTGCTGCCTCCCGTAGGAGTCTGGGCCGTGTCTCAGTCCCAATGTGGCCGTTCAACCTCTCAGTCCGGCTACTGATCGTCGACTTGGTGGGCCGTTACCTCACCAACTATCTAATCAGACGCGAGGCCATCTTTCAGCGATAAATCTTTGGCGTAAAAGTCATGCGACCTCTACGCATTATGCGGTATTAGCAGTCGTTTCCAACTGTTGTCCCCCTCTGAAAGGCAGGTTCCTCACGCGTTACTCACCCGTCCGCCACTAAGTAACTCCATCTTCAATCCGAAGAAATCCAATAGAGCACTCCGTTCGACTTGCATGTGTTAGGCACGCCGCCAGCGTTCGTCCTGAGCCAGGATCAAACTCTCTAAAAAAAATTAAATCAAGTTTAATAATCCAGCTCATAACAAATCTCTAATTACTAGAATTTTCTGGCTTTTAAAAGTTTTGTTAATCGCTTTCACCATAAGCATTTCGCCTATGGATTTCTCAATTAACGGGTCCTTCTAAATGATGCTGTTTAATTTTCAAAGTCCTCTGCTTTCTCGCGGTTTTCTCGCGAGTGCCATAATATAATAACACCGCCCAAATCATTTGTCAACACTTTTTTTATTTTTTTTGAACTTTTTTCAGATGGGGGCTTCTTATATATAAATTATGAAGATTAAAACCGAATGCGGCGCGCCAATTTCCGACGCCGACGATGATTATTTTGCCAAATCATAAAGACAATATACGCAATAATTGCCAAAATCAGGATCAAGGTAATGATCCGCACAATGGTATTTTGGAAGAAAGTACGGATCAGATAGAGATAATAAAGGATCGTACTGCGCTCCAAGGCGGTGCTTGCCACCAGATTTACAGAGCCGTATTCCACACCGTCTTTGGTCAGGGTCACTGTTCCCAGCACATCCCCCACCTCAATGGGTGCAAGAGCAGGATTCTCGGCATTATACTCGGTATGGATCACCCGCTCAAAGGTGGCGATATCCACATCGTCGGCAACCACTGCCTTGATCTCACCTTCCGGTATCAGCATCACATAATCGCTCTTTGCACAAAGCGCCACCGGAATCTCACAGATCGAGGTGCTTTCGGTCAAAAGCGTGCGGATGCTGAAATTATTAAATGCCCATTTATACATGGCGATGGAATCGGCAAAGACCGGATTGGGGCTGATCTTATGGTCGGCGTTCATCATCAGGCAGATATACTCCATGCCCTTGTACTTGGCGGTGGAGATCAGGTTATAACCTGCAGCGGTGGTGCTGCCGGTCTTGCCGGCCACTGCGTATTTATAATAGTTGCCGGAGTTCATTCGGATCAATTGATTGGTGGAAATGATGGTCCGCGCCTCGTTCATATTGGTAGCGGGCAACTTATAAGAACCGGCGCTCATATAAGGCAAAAGCCGCTCGTCGGCAAAAACCTTTTGCGCCAATTTCATCATGTCCCGCGGAGTGGTATAGTGGTTTTCGTCGGTCAAGCCGTGGGTGTTGACAAAATGAGTGCCGGTCATCCCCCATTCCGCCGCCTTTTCATTCATCTTTGCCACAAACGCTTCGATGCTGCCGCAAAGATGGATGGCAATGGCGTTGGTCCCCTCATTGGCAGAGGAGATGGCGATGCCATACATCAGATCCTCCAAGACCACAACTTCTCCGTCTTTCAGCCCCATATTGGAACTGCCAATCACCAGGTCGGAATAGGCGGCCTTTTTATCAAAGACCATGGTCGCCTTGAGATCAGGGATCAAATCAATAGCCACCGCCATGGTCATCAGTTTGGTGGTGGAAGCGGGATAGATCCGCTCATCGGCATTCTTTTCATAAATAATGGCGCCGGTATTCACGCTGGCCATCATTACATTATTCGCTTTTACCTGCGGTGCCTCTTCAATGGCGGACGCCATGGGAATGCAAACCAGCAGCATCATAACTACCAGTAAACCGCTAAACCATTTTGTTGCTTTTCTTGTCATTTTATATCTCCCCTGAAGGTCGTAATTTTTATCGGTACCTTTTAGTATACAATAAGGAACGAAAAAAAGCAATTCCCCAAATTATGAAGAATTCAGAACCATTTTCAAAAAGATTTCAAAAAACTCTTGCCAAATTTTCAAAAATCTATATAATAGATATGTGCCGGTAAATATCGGTGCAACTACGGGGTGTAGCGCAGTTGGTAGCGTGCTTGGTTCGGGACCAAGAGGCCGGGCGTTCGAGTCGCCTCACTCCGACCATAGAAAAGAAGGTAGACCTTACGTCTGCCTTCTTTTTTATTTTCTTGGTTCAATGGGGCGACTCGAACGCCCAACCTCTTGCCCCTCCCGACCGAGTTGCGAAGCAACTTGGTTGGGGTAGCCACCGCCTGCCGCTGCCGGGGGCAGAAGAAGGCGGGCGATGGCTGCTGCCGCGGTCGAAATTTCGGGCGGCGCACCGCGGACCGCTTGAAATTTCGGGTCACCGCAAAGGGGCAGTTAATGAAAATTTCCGAAAAGGAACGCCTCCAAAGACAGGCAGAGCCTTCACCGAGTCGCCTCACTCCGACCATATAAAAGAGGGTAGATCTCGCATCTGCCCTCTTTTTTATTTACTTTGAACCTTGCCCAAGGCAAAAATGTGCCGTTCGCCGCAATTTTTCATCACAACTCTTTACAAACGGCAAAATTCGTATTATTATATTTATTATCTATACATTAACGAAGGAGCAGAAAGAATGTCCCGTACGGCGCAACCATCCAAATTTAAACGGTTCTTTCGTGCCGCTCCGGTGCGGTTCACGCTGAAAATCGTAGCCGCGGCGGTGGTGGCGGCTTCGTTGTTTTTAAATCTATATACTTATGTGACCCCGGTGGTCCGTTATTACGGAACCAGCATGGCACCGACCCTTAAAGACGGACAAGTTTTAGTGGTATGTAAGCCCGCCGAGATCCGCTCCGGAGATCTGGTGGCTTTTTACTATAATAATAGTATTTTGGTGCGGCGGGCGGTTGCGACAGGCAATCAGCAAGTCGCCATTGATATTTTTGGAAATGTTTCGGTCAACGGCGAAATCTTGGAAGAGCCCTATGCCGCCGATAAAACCTTGGGGCAATGCGATCTGCCCTTCCCCTACAATGTTCCCGCCAATAGTTTTTTTGTTTTAGGGGACGATCGGGACAGCGCAATGGACAGCCGCTTGGCAGACATCGGCGCAGTATCAGAAGATCAAATTATCGGAAAAGTGATTTTTTCCTTGAACCCACTCAAAATTATTACCTAACGGAGAAGCAATGAATGCGAACAAAACCCAGACAACTTTATATCGGGCATCGCTTTTTGCAGGAACGCTGTTGCTTTTCCTTTTGGTCGGAGTCGGGATGCTTTTCGGCACCATCTCTCCCGCCATCGCCTTGGAGCAGGAATTGCGTTGCGGCATGGAAGAACATATCCATGGCGACAGTTGCTATAACGGAGACTTCCTTACCTGCGAAACTCCTGCCCATTCCCATAACGGTAATTGCTATATTGTGCTTTTGGGAGACAACGACATCAATGATGTGTTAAATCTGATGAGCGAAGAAGAACGCTCTTTGGAAACGGTAATCGACGATACAATGACTGCCGCTCAGGATCTGCAGGAAAACGACGAACCAACCGTTGCCCAATTGAACGCCACCATTTCCGAAACCGAAACCCTGCCAAAACTGGTGCTGAACGAAAACATCAACACCTACGCGACGATTCCGCAGCAGGAGATCACTGCCACCCAACCCGAAACAAGCATTGGTGGCGGAACGACAACCTATGCGGTTGGAAACACCCCCAGCACCGATCAAAACAAAGCCAATTTTTATGTTTACTTAGATCGACAATGGACCTGCATCGGCACCCTTTCTTATAGCCGCACTGCCAACGGGACCCGCTATGACTACACCATCCCCACCGCCGATGTTTTGACACTGGTCAATGGTTCTTTGGGAACAAACTACGACCACAACGATTTTGATTTCTCTGTTTCCGCCAGTTTAAACAGTGGCTACAGTAATTCCTATGTGGGCATGAATGCCACCACCGCCACCGTTGCTTATCGACAGCAACGCTATGCATCTCAAACCGCGCGGTATGTTCGGCTCATTCCCTATAACGGATCGCAAAACAGCACTGCTTTTAATTTTTACACCGTAACCACCGTTTATCCTGAAGGGGCGGAAACGCCCCACTATGTCCGCGCCAATACCGCCTATACGCTCCCGACCGGGAACTATCTTTGGGTCGACGAGGACGGCAACAGTTACGCCGCGGGCGAAACGGTGACTATCACCGATACCACCCGATTTACAGCTCAACTTTTGGGACCTATTACCAACATCAATCTGAACTATGAGGTAAACTTCCCTGCTGTCAACAACGTAACGGTGGCTACTGCCCCCACCATCGCGGGGCTTTCCTCCACCCATGTGACCGACGGTTTTTCCGAAGGCACCTCGGCGGTACTCCGCAATGTTTCTGCGCAAACAGTGGCGGGGTCTGTCAACGGCAACAACACTGGACTTTCCCGCGTGATCCATTTCAAAGGATGGCGGGTCAACGACACCGATGTGATCCTTCGTCCCAACACCACACTGGTCTGGGACGAACTTCTCCAATACGCCGAAGGTGCTCGCTTGACCCTGCGCGGCGTTTGGGAATATGAATACTCCCAAACCGCCAGTTTCTTTATCCGATTCGACTCCGTGGCAGTGGACACCGAAGGCAACATCACCGGTCAAGACTCCAACAAGTATACCAAAGAGGTTTTTGCCGCCTATGTGGGCGGGATCGACACCTCTCTTTCCCTTTCGGAATTGGAAAAAAACAATTTAGCGGATATTTCTCAGGACAATTCCTTCACCGTTGACAAAGAGATCCGCGCGCTCTATGGAGAGCGCAGCGATGGCGTTTGGCTCAGTTCCTTCCCCAGCGATGAGCAGATGTTTGAAGAGCTGAAGCAATACGCTGAAACCGGGCATCTTTCGGTAGACGGCAAAGCGGTGGCGGCAGCCGATCTCAACGACGAGGCGTTTGCTATCCGCTGGTATGTATTTAAAGTACAATCCGACGCTTGGCACATCGACGGCAGATTGGTAAAAAAAGAAGGAACCATTGAACTTCGCAAAACCTTTGCCGGAAACCAGGCATTGATCGACCAAGCCAAAGAGATCTTCTCGTTGGAAGCGGTTCAAACCGAAAGCGGCAGAACGGAAACCTTCAATTTAGAGAATGGCACTTATGATGCCGAAACCAACGCTTATGTTTGGGAGATCTCCCATGTGGAACATGGAGAACCTTGGCAGATTACCGAAACCGCCGATGGGTTTTCGAGCGATGCCGTTGCCTACAGCGTTTATCCCGAATATACCATTGTGGACACCCATGGCGGACAATCTTCGGCAGGCAGCAGCTTTTCGGTCCATGTCCTTGGCGTAACCAAGGCCATAGACGAAGGCGAT
>JAZNGR010000122.1:0-7257 GCA_045576575.1 Eubacteriales bacterium | reverse complement strand
GGTTCTCCTCTGCCCTCTGGCCCTTCTCTACCTTGGGCTGGCCCGAGCGGACCAAAGAATTAGAATACTATTATCCCACCAGCGTATTGGTTACCGGCTACGATATTATCTTCTTCTGGGTTGCCCGCATGATCTTCTCCGGCCTGGAGCAGATGGGCGAGACTCCCTTCAAGCATGTATTGATCCACGGTCTGGTGCGGGATAGCCAAGGCCGCAAGATGAGTAAATCCTTAGGCAACGGTATTGACCCGCTGGAGGTCATCAAAGAATTCGGCGCCGATGCCCTGCGCTTCACCCTTGCCACCGGCAATGCCCCCGGCAACGATATGCGCTATTATCCCGAGCGGGTGGAATCCTCCCGTAACTTCGCCAATAAGGTATGGAACGCCGCGCGCTTCATCCTGATGAATCTTAAGGAGGAGGATCTCACCTTCTCCGCCGAAAACCTCAAGCCCGAGGATGAATGGATCCTCACCCGCTACAACGAGGTTGTGCGCGATGTGACCGAAACCTTGGATAAATTCGAGATCGGTTTGGCTTTGCAGAAGGTCTATGATTTCATCTGGGATCTTTTCTGCGATTGGTACATCGAGCTGGTAAAGCCCCGCCTTTATGCCGGCGGCGAAGAAAGCGCTTCTGCCCAGAAGGTTCTGCTTTATGTTTTCTCCGGTGCGCTGAAGATGCTGCATCCCTTCATGCCCTTCATCACCGAGGAGATCTGGCAGGCTCTGCCTGTTGAGGAAAAGGCCTGCGTTACCGCCCGCTTCCCTGTTTACGACAGCAAGCTTCATTTCCCCGAGGGCGCCGAAAAGATGGAGCATATTATGGAGACCATCAAGGCCATCCGTAACCGCAGAGCGGAAATGAATGTTCCCCTCTCCAGAAAAGCCTCTCTCTATATTGAATCTGCCCACGCAGAATGGTTTGAAGGCTCCGAGAGCTTCTATCAGAAGCTGGCAGGCGCCGACCAGGTCTTCATTAATCAAGAGATCCCCGAGGGAACCGTTAAGTTGGTCTGCAACGGGGCAAACCTCTATATCCCCTTCGCCGAGTTGGTGGATATTGAAGGAGAGATCGCCCGTTTGACCAAGGAATTGGAAAAAGCCAAGGGCGAGCTGGCAAGAGTGGAAGGCAAGCTGAGCAATCAGGGCTTCATCGCCAAAGCGCCTGCCGCTCTGGTGGAGGCCGAAACCGCCAAAAAGGAAAAATTCCAAGGGCTGATCGCCTCCCTCACCGAGAGCATTGAGGAACTGAAAAACAAATGATCACCTACGAGCAAGCCTTAACATTTATTCATAACCGAAAGATCCACGGTTCCAGACCCGGTCTCCATCGGATCAAGGCATTGCTGGAGCAGTTGGGCAATCCTCAAAAGGGATTGCCCTTTCTCCATATTGCCGGAACCAACGGAAAAGGCTCCACCGCCACTATGCTGGCATCGGTGCTGAAGATCGCCGGCTATAAAACCGGATGCTTCACCTCCCCCTTTGTTTTTGACTTTCGGGAGCGCTTTGCCATCAACGGCGAGATGATCCCCCAAGAGGATCTGGCGCGGTTGACCGAGCAGGTAAAAATCGCCTGCGACTCCTTAAAGGAGACGGAAACGCCCACCGAATTTGAGATCGTTGCCGCCATCGGCTTTCTTTGGTTTCAAGAACAATGCTGTGATATCGTTGTATTGGAAACAGGCTTGGGCGGGCGCTTTGATGCCACCAATGTGATCGAACAGCCTCTGGCATCGGTTATTTGCTCCATTTCCTTGGATCACACTGCCTTTTTAGGCGATACCATCCAGCAGATCGCCTTTGAAAAAGCAGGCATTATCAAAAAGAATTGCCCCATCATTCTCTATGCCGCCAATCCGCGGGAGGCCATTAACGAAATCCGAAAGCAAGCCGATTTGATGAACGCCCCCCTGATTATGGGAACGCCTCTTAACGGTAGCTGCAACGCCAACGGATGCATCTTCACCTATAAGGGCGCGGAGTATTCGATTTCTCTCTGCGGCGCTCACCAGATCAACAACGCTGTTACGGTATTGGAGACCCTCTTTTATCTGAGAGAGACAAAAAAGATCGCTTTCACCGAAGAGCAACTGAGAGAAGGGCTTCTCAAGGCCTATATTCCCGCCCGCTTGGATCGGATCTGCAACGATCCGCCCATCTTCACCGATGGCGGGCATAACAAAGACGGTATCGACAGTTTGATCGCCGCCATGGATCAGCTCCCGCAGCTGCAACGCCCGGTCATCATTTTCGGAATGCTGAAGGATAAGCCTTATCAATACGCAGTGCAGAAATTAGCCCTGCGCGCCAAGGCCTTTCTGACAGTCTCCCCCGCTCATCCGCGGGCCATGACCGCCTTTGACCTTAAGAATATGGCCGATCTTTATTGCGATGATTGCGTTGCCTGCGATACCTATGCCGAAGCCGCGCGGCTGGCAAAGGAAAAATGCGACGGTGCTATTTTAGTGGCAGGCTCTCTTTATATGCTGGGCGATATGACCCGCGAATTAAAAAAGCTGTTTCAATGACCTATTTCGACAAAAAAGATAACGACCCTCTGTTACAATAGCAGAAGGTCGTTATTTTTTATATAAGGAGGCACTATGAATATAACATTTCAGGAAAGTTTCAACGAATTGGAGGTAAAACTCAACGGCGAAATTGATCATCATTGCGCCAAGGGTCTTTCCGACAGTATTGATTTCAAGATCCGTCGCCTGCGCCCTGCCTTACTGATTCTGGATTTCGGCGGAGTCAGTTTTATGGACAGCTCGGGGCTTGCAGTGGTGATGGGCAGGCGCAAGCTGATGAACAGTTTAGACGGTTCTGTGGAACTGCGGCATTTAAACGGTGCACCCAAAAAGGTATTTGATATGGCGCAGATCTCCCGTTATGTAAAGATCAAGGAGGAAGAAAAATGAAAGCAATCAATCATATCCGCCTCTCCTTTCCGTCCCGCTCAGCCAATGAAGGCTTTGCCCGCATTGCGGTTGCATCCTTTGCGGCTCAGCTGGACCCCACGGTAGAGGAAGTCAGCGAACTCAAAACTGCCGTCAGCGAAGCGGTAACCAACTGTATTGTCCATGGCTACGGCGATACTTTAGGAACGATCTTCATCACAGGCCGCCTCTATGAGGGCGGAAAGCTGGTCTTATCCATCCGCGATAAGGGAAAAGGCATTGAAAATGTGGAGCAGGCCATGGAGCCGCTCTTTACCACCGGCAACGCCGAGGAGCGAAGCGGCATGGGCTTTACCATTATGGAGACCTTTATGGATAAGGTTCGGGTGACCTCCAGACCGGGGAATGGAACCACCGTCACCTTCACCAAATACATACAGCCCAAGGAATAAGATGCCGCCTGTTTTAGACCGCTTGGTGGAAGACAATATGGGTCTTGTAAGAATGGCGGTCAAGCGGTATCGGGGATTTGGAGTAGAAGAGGATGATCTGATCCAGATCGGCTCGGTGGGGCTGATCAAGGCGGCACGGGATTTCGATGAAACCAAGCAGGTGCAATTCTCCACCTATGCCGTGGCCAAGATCATCGGCGAGATCAAAACCTATCTGCGGGATAACAGCAGCGTTAAGATCTCCCGTAAGTATAAGGAGGACAAGCTGCGGATCGACCGCGCCGCCCGGGAACTGACCCAGCTTTTGGGGCGGGAGCCCCGCCTTTCGGAATTGGCGGATGCAACCGGTCTTTCTCCCGAAGAGATCCTGACCGCCACCGAAGCCACCCAGCCCACCCTCTCGCTGGATCTTCCCCCGGAAGAAGGGGGAGTGACCCCCAGCATAGATTCTCCCGAGGAGCAAGCCCTCAATCGGGTCGTGACAGCGGAGATCTTGCGCTCCTTGCCTTCCGTAGAACGCAAGCTGATCATCCTGCGCTTTTTCAAGGATCAGACCCAAAGCAAGACCGCCCAAGAATTGGGTCTCTCCCAAGTGGCAGTCTCCCGCTTGGAAAAACGGATCCTTTGCAAACTGCAGGAACAGTTTGGAACCGAAAAATAGAGGTGTCAGAATCTGACACCTCTATTTTTCAGTTTAAGAATTGCAGCAGCCAGTCGAAGGAGAAGGATTCTTCCTTCACTTGGTATTGCTCGGCCAGCTGGGGGCCGCAGGAACCGCTGCCGATGCCGCTCATACGGGCATCCAGGCAGAGGATGGCGCTGTCTTCAGGCTTCAGCTCATAATTATGCTTGGCATGATCCAACTGCTCCTGGGAATAACGGGAAGCATTGAAGGAGAAGGGCTCCTTTTGGGTCACCACCCGCAACGCGCCCAGCGCCAGCCATTCGGTGCCCCAATGGGAATTATTCTCCTGGGGGAAGATAAAGGGCTCATAATCGCTGACATTGGCGGTATAGCAACCGTATTTTTGAGCATAACGGAAATCCTGATAGCTGCCGCCGGGGCCATAGCCCAGATAGGTCACCTTTTTATGATCCTCCGGTTGCAAAAACAACCGTACACCAAAACGAGGGAGATACGGAAAACCAAGGTCACGCTCTACATCCATATGAATTCGAACATTTCCGCCTCCATCGATCCGATACTCGGAAGTAAAACGCAAACTGTTTTGCAGCCAGATGGCGCCTGCGCCCATCTTCACCGTAAGGGTGACGCCCTGCTCATCCTCCTGAACAGTTGTTTCATAGGGGCGGAAGATGGTGCGATGGTATCCTGCTTTTTCCCAAATTTCGCGCACCTTGCGGTCATTATCGGTAGGAGCGCGCCAGATATTATATTCCATAGGCTTTACGAACAGGACCTTGCCGCACCGCTCCATTTGAGAAAAAGCACCGATTCGCTTGGAATATGTATACGTAAAGGTTTCGCCCTTTACAATAATTTCATCTGCTTCTTCGTAGATTTCCACTGCGCCTGCGGCAGCAGCGATGGTTTTAGGCTCAAAAGGCAGGATCTCGATCTGATCGAAACCCAGTTCTTCACCTTTCTTTGCCCAAGGAGCATCCTCTTTGCTTCTCAAGGTGAAGCAAACAAAGGTATGACCCAAAGGCAAGGAGGCCGAAAGATCAAATTCGGCGGTTGCGTGAGGCGCCAGAGCGGGAAGCTCTACTGCGCCCTTCTGAACAGACATACCGTCGGTAGTAAATTCATACTCGATGGTGCAGAGCTCGAAAAGATCGGTGAAATCCAGATAGTTCTTCACTTTGAAACGGCCGTTGCCTAAATGGGTAAACCGCGCGGGGCGCATAACATTTTTATACTCCAGCACACCGGGCGAGGGGCGGCGGTCGGGATAGACCAGTCCGTCCACACAGAAGTTGCTGTCGTGGGGAAATTCACCGTGGTCGCCGCCATAAAGGTAAACGGTCTTTCCGTCTTTTTCGGTGGCGATAGCATGATCGCACCATTCCCAAATATAGCCACCGGAATAACCGTCGTGGCGATCCATGCACTGCCAATAATCCTCCAGATCGCCGGGACCGTTGCCCATGGCATGGCAGTATTCAAACTGCATAAAGGGCAGCCGCTCCCCGCTCTGATCCGCCGCAGGACTTACCTCATAATGGTTATGAAGATCCTTTACCAGATCATCAGCAAAATATGCTTCCGCCGTCTCAATGGGGGCATACATCCGGCTATAAGTGGGTACATTTTTATAATCCGGTTGATAATCCAAATAAGTATTAAAAGTACTCTCATAATTACAAATGCGAGTATCATCTCGATCCACCCCATATTGAAGCATCGCTTCCACATTGGGTCCAAAACCGGTCTCGTTACCGCAAGACCACATAAAGACGCCGGTGCGGTTCTTATCCCGCTCCACCAACATTTTCATACGGTCTACATATGCATTCTTATAGGATTCGGTAGTAGTAAGAAACGCATAAGTGTGGTATCTGTGCACACCGTCTTTATACATCTTTGTACAACCATGGGTTTCTAAATCGGCTTCATCTAAAATATACAAACCATAGCGCTCGCAAAGATCATAGAATTCAGGCGCGTTGGGATAATGGCTGGTGCGAACGGAATTGAAATTATACTTCTTCATTAAGAGAACATCCTCAAGCATCTCCTCATAGGTGACGGTCGCGCCGCCGATAGGGGAGCTATCGTGGCGGTTGACGCCGCGGAACTTGATCAGCTGTTCATTAAAAAGGATGGTTCCGTTTTTGATCCCAACGGTACGGAAGCCCAATTTCCACCCGATGACTTCATCGGCGCTCTTTAAGAGCAAGCTATAGAGATAAGGATGCTCGGCATTCCAGAATTTCGCATCCTCCACCGCGAATTGCAGGGTTCCCTTCCCTTCTGCGCTTGCCACTTCCTTGCCATCGGCATCCAAAAGCACGCAGGAAAGGGTCTGCTCTTCCCCGAACCATTCGGTTTCAATGGAAACGGAGGCGGAGCGGTCTTCAAAATCGCAGGCGGTCTTCACAAAGAAATCCCGCAGATGGTTTTCGGGGCGGCGGAGAAGATAAACATCGCGAAAAATACCGCTGAAGCGGAATTTATCCTGATCCTCCAGATAGGAACCGTCGCACCATTTCAAAACAATCACCGTCAGGCGGTTCTCCCCCGCCTTCACAAAATCGGTGAGATCAAATTCATGATGAGAATGGGAAACCTGACTATAGCCAACAAAGGCGCCGTTGACATAGAGATAAAAACAGCTGTCGACCCCCTCGAAATTGATATAAGTACGCAGAGCGGTATTCTCCACCTTAAAGGTTCTTTGATAAACGCCGCAGGGATTCTCAATGGGAACATAAGGAGGATCAAAAGGAATGGGGTATTGAACATTGGTATATTGGATCTGATCATAACCCTTCATCTGCCAGCAGGAGGGCACCTCAATGGTATCATAATCCACCGGCTCCTCTGCCCAGGGGGCACCGGTCAGGTCGTAAACCGATTTGAAATACTTGAACTTCCATTCCCCGTTTAAGGAAACAAAACGGTCGGAACATAAGCGGGGGCGCTCTGCCAACGCCTGCTCCTCTTGGGAGCAAGGGATATAGTAGCTCCGGTTGGGGCAGGTGCCGATATGTAAGGTTTGGGGATCTTCAAAATAGTTTTTTAAAATCATTTGCTTTCTCCTGTAAAAAAAGAGCGTACCGCTTAGCGGTACACTCTTTTGGGTTTTTATGCCCGATCGTTTGAGTCATCCGTCCATCCGTCCAAAGTGTCCAGCTCCTCTTTCTGAAGCTTACGCTTCTTGGTTTGAGGAAGTCGGAGGCCAAGCGGTCTTAGGAAGACAAATAAGGCAGTCAACT
>JAZNGR010000121.1:0-8012 GCA_045576575.1 Eubacteriales bacterium | reverse complement strand
ATGTGGAGTTTTAAATGCGCTACAAGACGGAAAAATCCATAAAGGTCGCCATGAAAGTTATTGCCAGATCTATCAATACTTAAAGGAGGATGAAACTCCTTGGAGCAAAAAAAACAAAAACTGATGATTTTTCTTGCGGGTGATCTGCGAAGCGAGGACAACCTTCGGCAACTTCTTCAAACAAACTGTTTTGATTTTTTTGCTGCTGACGCAGGATATCGCTATGCGAATAAACTTTTGATCCCGCTAAAACGGGTTTTGGGTGATTTTGATTCGATTGATATTCCAAATGTCCCGCATCTATCGCGTTTTCCAACAGAAAAAGATGAAACGGATAGTGAACTTGCCCTTCGATTCGCCATAGAAGATGGTTACACGGATATTTGGATGTGTGCCCCCTTTGGCGGTCGAATGGATCATACAATTGCAAACCTTCATTTATTGGAAGAGGCACGTAAAAAACATGTTTCTCTGACCCTATATGATGGTGAAAATATGATTTTTTTGGCAGAAAAAGGAACACATCATTTTTTAAATAAAATGCGATACATTTCCTTTTTCCCTTGGCAAGATTCTGCCCTTGTCAGTTTAAACGATTTTAAATATCCCTTGGATCAATATCGGTTAAGAAAAGGGAAGACCATCGGCACCAGTAATGAACCTGCAGGGGAGAATCCAACGCTGCTTGTTCATGAAGGAAGCGTGCTATGTATTTGTATTGAAAATAATCAGGAGGAGTTATGACTCGTCAAAAGCAAAGAAAAGTTGTATTCCAATTGGTTTATTCCTTGAATTATCAAGGATTAGAGCAAAAGGATGCTGTTTTAGAAGAGTTTTTCAATCAGAGAGAAGAGGGCAAAAATTTGCCCTACATTATTGAGACGATCGACGGAATCGTAGCTCATTGGGATGAACTGAATCAAATAATTGAACCTTGCTTGACCAAATGGTCGATGAAGAGAGTAAGTGCGGTTTGCCTGGCGATTCTGCGAGTGGCGGTATATGAAATCAAGTTTAATCCCGATATTCCGGATCGAGTTGCAATTAATGAAGCCATAGAACTTGCTAAAGAGTTTGGCGATGAAGAATCCGGCGGTTTTGTTCACGGTGTATTGAGCAGTATTGCAAAATAAATGGACAAGACGGCAATTACCGTAACACAACTAAATCAATATTTAAAGGGTCTCATAGAGTCAGACCTGAGTTTGCGGAATGTATGGGTTGTTGGTGAGATTTCGAATCTTACCATGCACGGAAGCGGCCACATCTATCTTCGATTAAAAGATGAAAACGGAATCATAAGTGCTGTTATGTTTCGTTCCAATGCTGCAAAACTTCGTTTTCGCCCCGAAAACGGTATGAAGGTGTTGGCCAAGGGAAGTGTTTCTGTTTTTGAAAAAACAGGGGTATATCAGCTGTATTTGACTGAAATGCGGCAAGATGGCGCCGGAGATTTATTTGTTGCATTTGAGCAATTAAAAAAGCAACTGGCTGATGCAGGAATTTTTGCCGAAAACCATAAAAAGCCAATACCGAAGTTTCCACAAAAAGTTGGTGTAATCACTTCTCCGACCGGTGCCGCAGTACGCGATATTATTCAGATTCTGGGGCGCCGATACCCTATAGCCGAGGTCATTGTTTACCCGGCAATTGTTCAAGGAGATCTTGCTCCGGCTTCGTTGATAAGCGGCATTGACTTTTTTGAGAATCAAGAACATGTCGATGTGATTATTATTGGACGTGGTGGCGGATCCATCGAGGACCTTTGGGGTTTCAACAGCCCGGATCTTGCACTTGCGGTTTACAATTGTGAAACGCCGATTGTATCGGCAGTTGGTCATGAAACAGATTTTACCATCTGTGATTTTTCTGCTGATCTGCGTGCTCCGACACCATCGGGAGCAGCTGAATTGGTTGTTCCGGATATAGCTGACCTCTCCAATCGCATTTTTCAAGATCAAAACCGCTTGCATTTGGCATTAGACCGTCGTTTAAAGCAATGTAAGGATCAATTGCAACGCTATACTTCAGCACGAATCCTAAATGATCCCAGTGCATTTACCGATAAACCTTTTATGGTTTTGGATCATTTGGTTCAGAAGATCAATCAAAGCATCTCATTGAAATGCAGCAATCAGCAAACAAAAGTAGTTGGATTGATCGAAAAATTAGATGCATTAAGCCCGCTAAAAGTCTTGCATCGTGGATTTGGCGTTGCTCAGGATATGAGCGGTTCCGTCATTCACACTATTGATCAATTAAGCATAGGTGAAAAAATCTGTCTTCGTTTAAGCAACGGAAAGGCAGACTGTACGATCGAAAATATCTCAAAGGAATAAAACCATGAGTAATGAAATGAAGTTTGAAGAAGCAATTCATCAATTAAGCGAGATCGTGAAAGCATTGGAAAGCGGAGAGATTCCTTTAGAAGAGTCCATTGCTCTTTACGAAAAAGGAATGCTACTCAGTAAACGATGCACTGAAATTTTGGAAAAAGCAGAGCAAAAAGTGCGATTTCTGCAAGAGCAGCAAACGGAGACCGAATCGAATGAATAATGAGTTCCTTTCCAAAAAAGAAATCTTGGATCAACATTTAGAACAATTGATTTCCATGATGCTCGATGAAAAGAATCCTTTGTCGGAACCAATACATTATGCCATTGCTGCGCCCGGAAAACGCATTCGTGGGGTTTTAACCTTAGTGTTTTGCGAACGCTTGGGCGTTTCGTTGGATCAGGCGCTGCCATTTGCCATGGCATTGGAATTGATTCATGCCTATTCGCTGGTCCATGATGACATGCCGGAAATGGATAACGACGATTATCGAAGAGGTTTACTGACATGCCACAAAAAGTTTGGTTCCGATACCGCTTTATTGGCGGGTGACGCCATTTTAAATCTTTCCATGGAGTTCTTGTTGGAACATCGCGAAAAATACGATTCAACACGGTTTTTGGACGCAATGGCGCAATTATATCGCGCATCCGGCCCTCGCGGAATGCTATTGGGACAGGTTTTGGATAAAAACGGCGAAGAGCGCCTGCTCTCCAAAGAAGAGCTTTTGACACTCCATCGTCATAAAACCGGCGAATTGTTGCTGGCACCCATTCTGATAGCTGAAAGTCTTTCCGAAAAAGCCCATGAAGAATACGAAAAATATTGCAGACATATTGGTCTCGCATTTCAAATCAAAGACGATTTATTGGATTTAGAAGGTGCTGCAGAGATCTTAGGCAAGGAAACCGGGAAAGATCTTGCGGAGCATAAATCAACATTCATTACGGTTTTGGGCGCAGAAAAATCAAAGTTAGCCCTTGAAACCGAGATTCAGAACGCCATGAAGGCTGCTCGGGATGACGCGTTTCTTTTATGGCTTGCTGAATACATTTATAAACGAGAAAAATAATAAGAGAGGAGGGAATCAATATGCTTAAGGACAAGTTGTTACGCAACATCAAAAGCCCCAATGACATCAAAACATTAAATATTGAGGAACTTGAAGTACTTGGCGAAGAAATTCGAAATTGCTTGATCCAGAACGTCTCCAATACCGGAGGACATTTGGCAAGTAATCTTGGGGTGGTTGAGTTGACCATGGCGCTTCACCGCATCTTTGATTCTCCTCGCGACCAGATCATTTTTGATGTGGGTCACCAGTGTTATGTTCACAAACTCCTGACAGGGCGCTATGAGGCCTTTCATCTCTTGCGCCAAGAAGGAGGTTTATCCGGATTTCCTTGCCCGGAAGAAAGCGAACACGATGTCTTGAAAACCGGGCATAGTTCTACTGCCATTTCCTCAGCTATTGGTTTATTAAAAGCGTTTCAACTAAAAGGGGAAGAGGACCGCTATGTCATTGCCGTGGTTGGCGACGGTGCCATGACCGGAGGACTTTCATACGAAGGCTTAAACAACGGCGGACGCATGAGCGGCAATTTGATCGTTATTTTGAACGATAACGATATGAGTATCTCCGCAAACGTGGGTTCCATCGCTTACTATCTTTCTAAAATTCGCTCTAAGCAATGGTATTTTCGCTTTAAAGACCAACTAACCCGTTTTACCAAGAAAATCCCCTTTGTGGGAAATTGGTTCTATAAACTCTTTCAAAAAAGTAAAATCGCCTTAAAATCCTTCTTTTATAAAGGAAACATCTTTGAAGATCTGGGTTTCACATATTTAGGTCCGATTGATGGTCATAATCAGCAAGCATTGGAACGTGTTATGCAGCGAGCCAAAGAACTCAAACGCCCTTGCTTGATTCATGTGCAAACAATAAAAGGGAAAGGGTATTCTTTTGCCGAAAATCAGCCCACTGATTTTCATGGTCTCAGTTCTTTTGATGTGGAGACTGGTGCCCATGGCGCAAAAACAAAGATGGATTTTTCCGATGTTTTCGGTTCCACCCTTTGTGAATTGGCAGAAGAACATCCCGACATTTGCGCGATCACCGCAGCAATGTGCCCCGGATGTGGGTTGACGGAGTTTTCCAAACGTTATCCCAATCGTTTTTTTGATGTTGGCATCGCCGAGCAACACGCTCTGACTTTTGCCGGTGGATTGGCCAAAAATGGATTAACCCCTGTTTTTGCGGTATATTCCTCGTTTTTACAGCGTGGATTTGACCAATTGATTCATGATCTCGCGTTACAGGGCGTTCATGCAACGATTTGTATTGACCGTGCCGGTATTGTTGGGGAAGATGGAGAAACTCATCAAGGGTTGTTTGATATTCCCATGCTTATGCCGATTCCCGGGATCTCCATCTATTCACCCACTACCTATCAGGATCTGAAAGCGGTTATGAAAAAGCATATTCCCGCAGACAATGACGGAATAATTGCCATTCGTTACCCGCGCGGTGCGGAAGCAGATACCGTATTACCCTTTAAAGCACCTGAAGAGGACGTGGAATGGTGCGGAAATTCGATGGATTTTTGCGTTGTTTCCTATGGCAGACAAGCAGTCGCATGCCTGCATGCCATTAAAAAGGCAAGAATGCCTGTTTCATTTTTAAAACTTAATCGTATTTATCCGTTAGACAAAAATGTGGTAGAACGATTAAAGGGTTTTAAAAAGATCTTATTTATCGAAGAAGGATATCGAATCAATTCCATTGGTTCTTATCTTGGCAATCTATTGATAAATCACCAATATAGCGGTCAATATCGTAACATTGGCATCAAAAATCATTTTGTGAAACCTGCGAAGCCCGACGCGCTTTTAAAAGAATTGAACCTTGATTCGGATCATATTGCCGAATGGATCCGCCGCTTTGGAGCGCAAGATGTATGAGATTAGATGTATATTTAGTTGAACATCAGTACTTTGAGAGCCGAAACAAAGCAGCGAATTCTGTAAAGTGTGGAAACTTTACAGTTAACAAAAAGCAAGTATTTAAGCCATCTTTCGAGGTTTTTGAAGGCGATGTTGTTTTAGCAATTAAAAATGAAAAGGTTTATGTTGCACGCTCTGCGCATAAATTGATTCGTGCCTTTCATTGTTTTGCTTTGAATTGGAAAAAGAAGGTTGTTGCAGATTTTGGAGCGTCTACCGGCGGGTTTTGCCAGGTATTATTAGAGAATGGTGTTCAAAAGGTCTATGCAGTAGACATTGGTACCGCTCAATTACATCCGAGTATCAAAGATGATGCGCGAATAGTTAATATGGAGCACACAAACGCCAGAAATTTAACATCTGACGATTTTGATGTGCCTATAGATGTGGTAACCGCTGATCTATCCTTCATTTCTCTTAAAATGATTTTACCCGCAATTTACGCCACTTTAGTTGACGGCGGGGAAGCGGTAGTATTGATTAAGCCTCAATTTGAGGCAGGACCCGCTCACTTGAGCAAAAATGGGGTTGTTATAGAACGAAAGGTTCATTTGCAAGTTATCAAAGATATTGCCGCATTTGCCGAATCCCTTGGTTTTTCCATTGGCGGAATTACATTTAGTGGGCTCGCGGGTGAAAGCGGAAATCGAGAGTATTTAATGTATTTATTTAAAAACGGTGGATCGTCGATTTCCATCGAATCTGTTGCAAAATCAGCAGTTTATGAGGAGGGAGAGCATGCGTAAGATCGGAATTGTTGTTAATCCGGAAAAAGACCCCGAGCTTTGCCATTTGAAACGTGTGATCGAGCAAATTGAATCCATTCAATGCGATTATTGCGTCTCCTGGTGTAATATTGAACCTCGCGAGGCATTTTCATTTTGTTCCATTGCCGAATGTTTTGAAGGTGCTTCGCTGGTTCTCACTTTAGGTGGGGACGGGACATTATTAAAGGCCGCCTCATATGCAGTGCAATATGGGGTGCCGCTGCTTGGTATCAATTTAGGACATCTTGGTTTTTTGGCAGAATTGGAAGAAAATGAGATTTCCTCTTTAAGTACATTGTTGAATGATCCTTATACATATTCCGAGCGGATGATGCTGGAGATTCAGGTTTTACGGCAAGGAAGAGAAATTGCGAAAATGGTTGCGCTGAATGATGCCGTTCTTCGCAGTCGAATCGGAAAGCCTGCAGATATTGTGATTGCAGACAATGAAAACGATTTATTGGATTATTTCTGCGATGGTTTCATCGTGGCGACCCCCACAGGTTCCACCGCTTATTCCATGAGTGCCGGCGGTCCGATTTTAGAACCTTCGTCCAAAAACATTGTTGTGACTCCCATTTGCCCTCATACCCTCGGTTCTCGTTCGGTGGTCTTTGGTTCTGATCATCAAGAACTTTATATGCGAGTAACCAATGCGGATCGTATACAGGCACATTTGGAATATGATGGTACAGATTGGGGTTGCCTCTATGATGGAGACGTTGTTCGAATCTGCCGCCATCGTGCGTCGTTACAATTAATTAATATTCATAAAAAGAGTTTTTATAAAGTTTTAAACGATAAGATCAGCCGGAGGAAACTATGAAAAATTCAAGACAAGAAGCGATCTTAAATATCATCGAAGAACAGGCGGTCTTTACACAAGAAATGCTGGTAAACATTTTGCAGGAACAGGGCTGGAATGTTACCCAAGCCACAGTGTCCAGAGATATTAAGGCATTAGGTCTTCGAAAAGTGTCGGATGGACGAGGAACCCGCTATGTGAAACCTTCCGGCGGCGCCGCGCCTCAGCCAACCGCAATCCACGCCAATACCATTCTGACCAGCGGAATCATCGATGTGATCCCTGCTCAAAACTTTGTGATTGTAAAATGCTATGCTGGCATGGCAAACGCAGTGTGCGCATCCATTGATAATATGCATCTTCAAGGGGTCGCAGGATCCATTGCCGGAGATGATACCATTTTTATCTGTACGCTGAATAACGGGTTTGCTGAGAGCGTAAAACAAATTTTGTCCGGATTGAAAGAGTAGGGGTAGCTGATGCTAAATGCGTTGCATATTGAAAATATAGCCATCATCGACCGTTTAGATGTGGAGTTTGGCAACGGTTTCCATGTTTTAACCGGCGAAACCGGTGCCGGTAAAAGCATCATTATTGATTCGATTATGCTTTTACTGGGCAATAAAGCCTCAAAAGACTTGATTCGTTCCGGTGCTGAGGCAGGAATTGTAAGCGCTTCTTTTTCCAATTTATCGGACGAGGCCTTGGAATTGCTTTCTGAAAACGGTCTTTCGCCGGATGATGAAGGGAATCTTACTGTTTTTCGAAAAATCGGTGCCGATGGAAAAAACGCTGCGCGCATCAACGGAATCGGCGTTACGGTAACCCTGCTAAGAGAACTCGGTGCACATCTGATCAGTATTCACGGGCAACACGACGGTGTTTTACTGCTGGACAGCAAGCGTCACTTGGGATATCTTGATGACTTTGCCGGTCTGAACTCTTTCAAAGAACAATATAAGACTGCTTTTGATGGCGTTAAACGTGCTCAAAACAAACTTACATCATTACAAAAGCAAGAAGCAGAAAAAGCACAACGTCAACAACAATTAGTTGGTTGGTTAGAAGAATTAGATGCCTGTGATTTAAAAGCAGGGGAGCAT
>JAZNGR010000120.1:0-1552 GCA_045576575.1 Eubacteriales bacterium | reverse complement strand
CTCTCATCACGGCCGCACGGTCATAACTGCCTACTTCCTTGGCATCGTCCAATGTCGGCCAATAAAGCATACCCTGCGCCCACGGCAAGGCTCCCTGCACGCTACCAAACATCATCGGTCTCCCGGTTTTTACGGCGGCTTCCATCCCCGTAACTTCTCGCTTTAATTTATAACTTCTCTTTTTTCTCATAGCTTTTCTCCTTAATAGTTTACATTTCTGAAAATTACCACGCTCACGCTCTGGCCAATCACATCAACTGCCTCACCTTTTTTCATCTTAATTGCCTTATTAAGTGCCTCAATCAAATCTACCACACTGACTCGCTCCGCTCTACTATAGCTACTACCACCCCCACCGCTGGCACTCGTTATCATATCCAGCTTCACTAGCTTATCAACCGCTTCTTTTCGCTTCGCTTCCAGCTCTTCAACTGTATAGCTCGCTACCATCGCTTCTATTACGTCAAAATTTATAGCCATACTTTATTCCCCATTCCCTCCCTCAGCAGAGCAGGGCAGGGCACACCCCCCCCTGGACCATGACGTAGAACTTTAGCCCCACACACCGGAGCATGGGGCTTTAGCCCCAAAAAAAACAAAAAAAAAGGGCAGGGCACTAGCCCCACCCACATTCCTAATTCACTTCTGGCTTTTCCGTATCTGTCTACACAGCCACTTCTTTATTTCTTCGCTTTTCCTCGCAACCGCATCTTTCACATGCTCCTCCAAAATATTATCCACCACATCCATCAATTCTTCATGGTAGCCTTGCTGATTAGCTATTCTTACATAACAATTCTTCCCTTTCTTCTCATACTTCGCACTGCCTCCACTCACGCCATGCCTACGCACCCATGCAGGAATGCCGGTTTTTCTCCCCACTAGCACGCAACCTGCCATCCAGCCGGACGCCAACCGCCCTACATGCCGTATCTTCTCGTTATACACCCTCATTAACGCTCCTTTAGCCGCCCATACTCGCTTCCCGCTCCATATCAACCGCACACCGCCATTCCCTCGCTTCTTCCGGTAACTAAATTGCTTCAACCAAGCTTCCGGGTCTACCAACGGGGCATTTTTCCTCCGACCCGTCCATATCATAAACGGGCTTAAATGGTATGCCCCATCATCCCAACTCACTAACTGCTTCGCCGCTCCTTTTCCTTTCCAAAAAAAACGCTTCTTCCCATACTCATCACCCAATATGTCCCACTTAATCCTCTGCTCTTGTCTGTGTTTCGCTTCCGCTCCCTGCACGCGTCCTCCGGCTGGCGGTGTCAACCTCACCGCCATCCCACAAAATATTTTGCCGTATTCCGTAGCAGCCATTTTATTAGCCGCCTCCACATGCTTGTCTACTTCCCTCAGCAGATTCTCAAATCCGCCTTTATCCACTTTGCATTTCACTTCCATAATCACTCCTTATCTTGCCAGCTCTAAATGCACCATAGCATCACCGGGCTGCCATTCCACTCCTTTTACATAGTAAATCCACGGCATATCACCGGCACATTCCATCACCAGCCTATCTGCTACTTCTACCAACGGCTTC
>JAZNGR010000119.1:0-2763 GCA_045576575.1 Eubacteriales bacterium | reverse complement strand
CTCCATGGCACCGTTGGCAGGTACCCAATTTAGTTTTAGCGCAAATAGCAGCAGTAGCAACGTTCCCATAATAAAGGAGGGCATGGAAACAAAGGCAGTTGTGATCACCATGATGATCTTGTCGATGATCTTGTTGCGGCGCAGCGCTGCCACCGCGCCCAGCACGACGCCGATGACCGTTGCACAGGCGGCGGCGATCAAACCCAGTCTCACAGACACCTTCATGCCGTCGGAAATGATGTCGATAACCGTGCGGCCGCGGTTTTTCAGGGAGGGGCCGAAGTCCAGACGCGTTACAATATCCTTGAGATAAGTGATGTACTGCTCAAATACCGGCTTGTCCAGTCCGTATTTGGCCATCAGAGCCGCTTCAGCCTCTGCCGAAAGCGCCTTTTCTCCTAAAAACGGGCCACCGGGCACGGCACGCGTGACAAAGAAAGTCACCGTAATGACGATCCAAACCGTCAGCACTGCCAGGGCAATTCGTTTCAAAATGTATAACAACGTCCTGGAATTCATACTGCCTTTCCTTTCTTAGAAAAAACCCTCAAACCAAAGCCGCTGCGCATAAGCAGGGCACACAATGAGGGCATTATAATAATTTACTGTGATACATTGGTATTGTATCATAAGGCTGATTCTGATTTCAACCGAGGCAATCAACGAAAAATCAGCAAATTTTCTACGGGGTTTTGTGCTTTTTCCACGGGCATATGTCCGCGGATGCAAATTTTTGACGATTTTCTACTGAAATAAGAAAGAATCCCGAACTCCATAGGGGAGACCGGGATTCCTACATTATTATATATTGGAAGAGATTCTATTGTGCTGTCAGATTTTGATAATGCCAAAGGCATTGAGCACCGAAGAAACCAGAATCAGCAGAATGAAAACCGGTGCGATAAATTTGACCATCACCACAAACAGCTTTTTGCTCTTGAAGCGCGCGCCTCCGGTTTCCACTTCGTCAATCAATGCCTGCGGCTTGATGAAGTAACCGACAAAAATGCAGGTAATCAGCGCGACCAAGGGCATGATAATGCTGTTGCTGATGAAATCGAAGAAGTCAAGGAACTTCATGCCGATGAGCTTGACATCTGCCCATACGCCGTAGCCGAGCGTGGAGAGCAGGCCGAGCACAATGCTGCCGATCAGCACGATCAGGCAGGTAAGGCTGCGTTTCCAGCCGAATTTGTCGATAAAGATGGATACGATCGTTTCCATCAGGGAGATGGAGGAGGTGAGCGCAGCGAGCAGCACCAAAACGAAGAACAAAGCGCCGAGAATTGTGCCGCCCGGGAAGGTCTCAAACACTTTCGGGAGCGTAACAAACATAAGACCGGGGCCTTGGCCGAGGGCGCTTTGGTCGCCGCCCGAGAACGCAAACACCGCGGGAACGATCATCAGACCAGCAAAGCAAGCGATGCCGGTGTCGAACAGGCTGATCTGGCGGGTGGCGCCTTCGATATTCACATCTTTTTTCATGTATGAGCCGTATGTGATCATAATGCCCATTGCAAGCGACATGGAATAGAACAATTGCCCCATCGCGGCAATTACGGTCATAACGGAAAAATTAGAAAAGTCCGGCTTGATGTAATAAATAACGCCTTCCATTGCGCCCGGCAGGAATGCGGAATAAATCGCAATGCCGATGGACAAAACCACCAGAACCGGCATCATGAATTTGCTGACCTTTTCGATGCCTTTTTCTACGCCGAGCAAGGCGACGAGGGCGGTTAAGCCAAGGAAGATGGCAAAATAAAGAATGGGCTCGCCCGTGGAGGAAATGAAGCTGTTAAAATAGCCGTCCTGCGCTGCGGCGCTTATGTTACCGCTGCAAAATGCCACCAAATATTTGGTTACCCAACCGCCGATCACCGAGTAATAGGGGAGAATGATGATCGGAACGGCCGCTGCCAAATAGCCGAGGAAGGCAAATTTTCGGTTGAACCTGGAAAATGCCGATACGGCGCTGAGCTGGGCTTTGCGGCCCAAAGCAATTTCGGTGACCATCAATGTGAAGCCGAATGTAACGGCCAGAAGGATGTAGACGAGCAAAAAAATACCGCCGCCATATTTTGCGGCTAAGTACGGAAAACGCCAAATGTTGCCCAATCCAACTGCTGAGCCCGCAGCAGCTAAAACAAAACCTAATTTACCGGAAAAACCGCTTCTTTTCTGTTCCATATAAAAAAACCTCATGCCTGTTGAATGTAATGCCGAACTACTATCGCATACTTTCGGTAAAAAAACAATAGAGAAAAACGGTCTTGGCAAATTCATTGCAAAGAAATTTGATTTTGACTCAAAAAGTTATCAAAACATCGGTCTTGCACGATCCGGTGTTTTGATGGTACGAGAGGAAATAACGGATTAAAACAAAAAGCAGTCATAGCGAGTCCGCTATGATTGCTCGATCTGTGGAGCCTACATCATGTTGATACAATTCTACAGCAGGATACAATGCAACACTTCTTGATGTGGTGCACCAGGCAAGTCATTCCTGCCAGAAGGGCGCATAACTCGCTTCGATCATTTCAATCTCGCTTTTCAGCAAAGAATTCATACATTAGCAAGTGCTTTTATCAATCCGGAATATCAGCCACACCATAAGCTAAGGTGTGGCTGTTTTAATTCACTTTGAATATCTTCCCATCAGATATCACATCCACCCGCACAGCCTCCATTAAACGCACCGGACAGGAGCCAACCCATCAGTCCCATGTAGACCATGGAGTTAATGGGATTGGAGGTAATAGC
>JAZNGR010000118.1:0-6103 GCA_045576575.1 Eubacteriales bacterium | reverse complement strand
CGTTTCTTCGAAAAGCTGATATTCCGGGTATTGGAATACCAACCCCACATCAAAGCGGGTTTGGATACGAACCTTTTTATCCGCATCCCAAAGGTCTCTGCCATCAATCAACACCCGCCCGGAAGAGGGTTTTAAAATCGCGTTAAAATGGGCAATTAAGGTACTTTTACCGGAGCCGGTATGACCAATCACTCCTACATAATCCCCTTCGGGAATATGAACATTCACATCATCAATGGCGGTTGTTTCAAAAGGTGTTCCCGCTCCGTATACATGGGTAAGATGCTCGGTCTTAATCATTGCAAAGCACCCCCCAACAGTTTTTCCAATTCAGAAAGACAACTCTCTTCGTTGAGAACCGCGATAGGAACCTTAATATCTTCTTGTCGAAGAGCAAACATCAACTCCGCCGTTTGCGGCACATCCAGCGAAAGGCTATGAAGTAAACCTACATTCTGAAAGACCTCTTCGGGAGTTCCGTCCAGCACCATTTCGCCTTCACCCATCACAATAACACGATCAGCTTGCACCGCTTCGTCCATATAATGAGTAATCAAAACCACCGTCATTCCCTGCTCCCGATTCAGGCGCAAAATAGTTTTCATAACTTCTTTACGTCCTTTGGGATCCAGCATCGCGGTAGGCTCATCCAACACCAAGCATTTCGGTGCCATTGCCAAAACACCTGCAATGGCAATTCTCTGCTTCTGCCCGCCGGAAAGACGATGAGGGGCATGATGGCGATAACGGCTCATATCCACCAATTCCAACGCTTCATCTACCCGTTTGACCATTTCAGAATGGGGTATGCCCAAATTTTCCAAAGCGAATGCCACATCTTCATCCACAACGGTGGCAATAATTTGGTTATCCGGGTTTTGAAACACCATCCCCACATTCCGACGAATCTCCATGAGATTCTTATCATCGGATGCATCCATGCCGAGAACCGTCACGGTACCGCTATTAGCTTTTAAAATACCGTTCAGATGCTTCGCCAAGGTGCTTTTTCCGCAGCCATTATGCCCCAATACTGCCACAAATTCGCCCTCTTCGATCTCTAATGAAACGTCATGAAGAGCGTGATGAGGCTTTTTTCCCTCCTCAGCAGGATAGGCATAATTCAATTTTGATACTTCAATGATTTTTGCCATTTATTTCTCCGCGTACCATCTCGCCGCCGAGCCGGATGGGAAAAACATTCCGTCGGCGGTCTTTAATCCGATCTCTCCGCTCTCAAAGCAGCCCTTTACCCCCTTGGGAAAGGTTGAGCGCAGAAGGTATTCCATCACCGATGCCGAAAGGCCGGTAGAATAAGAATTTAAAATAAAGAAAACAGGATCGGGCGAAAGCAATTGCATAACTCTGGTGATAAAGGGATAGAGTTTTTCCTCTAATTGCCAGACCTCACCACCGGGACCCCGCCCATAAGACGGAGGATCCATCACAATACCGTCATAGGTATTACCGCGGCGAATCTCCCGCTCCACAAATTTCATGCAATCATCCACCAAATAGCGAATGGGACGATCTGCCACTCCGCAGAGGGCCGCATTCTCCTTGGCCCATTGAACCATTCCCTTCGAAGCATCCACATGCACCACCGAAGCACCGGATTTAGCGCATGCCATGGTAGCGCCGCCGGTATAGGCAAATAAGTTCAACACCTTCACCGGACGCCCTGCTTTTTCAATTTTTTCACGCATAAAATCCCAGTTCACTGCTTGCTCAGGGAAAATACCGGTATGCTTAAAGTTCATGGGCTTGATTTGAAAGGTCAGATCCTTATAATTGATCTTCCAACTTTCAGGCAAGGAACGGATCTCCCAATGCCCACCGCCGCTACCGGAACGATGATATACCGCATCGGCATTATGCCATTCCCGCTTAATGCGGGGTGTTTGCCAGATTACCTGAGGATCGGGACGAACCAGCAGGTGTTTCCCCCACCGTTCTAACCGATCACCCGAAGAGGTATCCAGCAATTCATAATCTTTCCATTGATCTGCAATCCACATGATAATTAAAGTTCCTCGAAACGAATTTGATTTGTTTTTTCTCCCATGGGGCGTAAGCCCAAATGCTCATACGCCTTCGGAGTAACGGTACGCCCGCGAGGAGTACGCGCCAAAAAGCCAATTTGCAAGAGATAAGGCTCGTAAACATCTTCTAATGTAATAGACTCCTCACCAATAGTTGCAGCAAGGGTTTCTAAACCGACAGGACCTCCGCCAAAGTTCAAAATAATACTTTGAAGCATACGGCGATCAATGGCATCCAAACCTAAATGATCAATCTCCAATGCCTTCAAAGCAGTATCGGCGATCTCAGCGGTAATAGTACCATTACCCCGCACCTCAGCATAATCTCTTACCCGCTTCAGCAGGCGATTTACAATTCGCGGAGTGCCGCGAGAACGCTTGGCGATCTCCATCGCGCCCTGAGTCTCCACAGGGATTCCTAAAATACCCGCAGAACGAACAACAATGTCCTTCAATTCTTCGGGTTTATACAGTTCCAAACGGGTCTGGATCCCGAAACGATCTCTTAAAGGGGAGGAGATCTGCCCCGCACGAGTAGTGGCACCGATCAGGGTAAACCGCGGCAAATCCAAGCGGATACTGCGAGCGGAAGGTCCCTTTCCGATGATGATATCCACTGCATAATCCTCCATAGCGGGATAAAGCACTTCTTCCACCGCTCTGGAAAGGCGATGGATCTCATCAATAAACAGCACATCCCCCGGCTGAAGATTGGTGATCAGCGACGCAAGGTCGCCGGGTTTTTCGATAGCAGGACCGGAGGTGATCCGCAGATTAACCCCCATCTCATTGGCAATAATACCGGCAAGAGTTGTTTTTCCAAGACCCGGAGGACCATAGAGCAAGCAATGGTCCAGGCTTTCACCTCTCCCCTTTGCCGCTTCAATAAAAACCTTCAAGTTCTCTTTAGCCTTGGTCTGCCCGATATAGTCTTCCATCCGCCGAGGGCGAAGGGATTCTTCAATATCGCCATCTTCCCCGGTAAAAGTAGTTGTTACAATTCTATTTTCAAAATCGCTCTCAATCATTGGCTAAATCCTTTCAACGCTTGGGTGATCGCCTGCTCAACCGTCAGGCTCTCCAAGTCCAATTCTTTCAGCGCATGCTTGGCTTCCGGTTGGGTAAAGCCCAGTGCCATCAGCGCCTCGATGATCTCCAGACTCTTCGATGCCGTCCCCTGAGCAGGCGTCGATGCCTTGGCATTCACATTCAGCGGGGTCATGCCCTTGAATTTATCTTTCAGTTCCACAATCAGTCGCTCCGCCGCTTTAGGACCAATGCCCTTAGCGCGAGCAATATTGGCTTTATCGCCCATCAAAACGCTTGCCGCCAATTCATCCGGCGTCAGTTCCGACAAAACCGCCAGTGCACTTTTGGGACCAACGCCCGAAACACCGGTCAGCAAACGAAAGCATTCCCGCTCATCTTGATCGGAGAAGCCATAAAGTTCCATAGCATCCTCACGGACAACCATATGAATATAGAGAAAAGCCTCTTCGCCGATCCCACTCAAGCGATCAATGCCAAAGCGAGAGAGCAAAATACGAAATCCGACTCCGCCACATTCCAAAACAACGGAATCGCCGGTCTTATCAATTATTGTACCTCTTAACGATGCAATCATATCTTTAACCCCAATAAACTTGATTTTGAACTATGAGCGTGGCAAATAGCAAGCGCCAACGCATCGGCGGCATCGTCGGGCCGCGGGATTCGTTGCAATCCCAAAAGCTGACGAGTCATTTCCATCACCTGATGTTTTTCAGCCTTGCCATAACCCACAACACTTTGCTTCACCTGCGAGGGCGTATACTCATAAAACTCCACACCCTTCTGTTTGCCTGCCAAAAGGATCACCCCACGGGCGTGCCCCACTTGGATGCCGGTGGTGATGTTGGTATTAAAGAACAGTTCTTCTACCGCCATGCAATCCGGTTGAAACCGATCGCAAAGCTCGCAGATCCCTTCATAGATAATTTGTAAACGGCTGGAAAAATCCATTCCTGCAGGAGAGGTCACCACACCATAGTCCAGCACCTGAAAGCGCCCTCTCTCAAAGCGGATCACCCCGTAACCCACCGTTGCATATCCGGGATCAATCCCTAAAATCACCATTCTCACCAAACACTCCTGACTTTTTATTTTAGTATTATAACATAAGTAAAACATAAAATAAAGTCTTTTAATATAAATTTCATATATTTCTTCTGTCCTTGACATTTTGTTAACCTTCTGTTATAATGCCCTTTGATTATTTTGAAATTGGAGGTTTTGCCGATTATGGATACCGACAGTAGCGACAGTAACACCGCCGGTATGAATGCGATTTTTGCTCGCATAGACTTTGCTTATTTTCTTCTCTACAGAATGCGCCGGTAGGCTGTTCTTTCCCGCCATTCATAACGATTTAATTTTAAGGAGAAAATAAACTTGAACGCTCAACTTATAGGACAACTGATCCTTCAGTTTATACTGATCGGATTAAATGCAATTTTTGCTTGCGCAGAGATTGCGGTATTATCTTTTAACGAAAATAAACTCACTAAAATGGCAGAAGATGGCAACAAAAAAGCCCGCCGTCTTTCTAAATTAACTCGTAATCCTGCTCGTTTTTTAGCTACCATTCAGGTCGCCATTACCCTTTCCGGTTTTTTGGGAAGTGCCTTTGCAGCCGATAACTTTTCTGAGATCATTGTGAGCCAATTGGCAAAATTAGATCTTGGGATCCCTGTTGCTACGCTGGATGCGATTGCGGTTGTTGTGATCACTCTTCTGCTTTCCTTCCTAACCTTGGTATTCGGCGAGCTGGTTCCCAAGCGTTTAGCGATGCGAAAAACCGAATCCATCGCACTGGGGCTCTCGGGAACCGTTAGTTTGATTTCCAAGGTCTTTGCTCCTTTGGTTTGGCTGCTGACCATCTCAACTAACGGTATTTTGAGATTGATGGGCATTGACCCCAACGCCGATGAGACTGAAGTCAGCGAAGAGGACATCCTGATAATGGCAGATGCAGGCTCCGAAAAGGGCGTCATCGACGAAGAGGAAAACATTCTCATTCAAAATGTATTTGAATTTGACGATCTCTCGGTAGGTGAAATCATGACCCACCGCACCGAAGTAGTGATGCTTTGGAATGAAGACACCATCGAAGAATGGAAAAAAACCATCTTCGAAAATGCCCATACCTATTACCCTATCTGCGAAGATTCCGCCGATCAGATCATCGGCATTTTGGACACCCGCCTTTTCTTTCGCTTGCCGGAGCAGACAAAACAAATTGCTCTTAAGCGAGCGGTACGGAAGCCTTACTTTGTATCCACCCATACCAAAGCAGACGATCTTTTCCGTGAAATGAAAGCCACCAAAAATCATTTTGCCGTTGCCATTGATGAATTTGGCGGTACCGACGGTATCATCACCATCAACGATTTGATAGAACAATTGGTGGGTGAATTAGAGGAAACTCCCTTTGATATTATGGAAGTAGATGAGTTTACCTATGATATCGAAGGGGATGCCGAACTGACCAAGGTAGAGCGGGAATTAAAGACCGACTTTGAAAGCGACGCCGCCACCATGAACGGTTGGATCATCGAACAAATGGGCTACATTCCCGAAAAAGGCGAAAGTTTCCGCTATCATAAATTCACCATCACCGTAACCGATTCTGATGAAAAACTGGTTTTGAAAGCCAGACTGACCATTGATCCTCCCGAAGAGGATGAAGAATAATCTTCGGATCTTAGGATAGACTAAAAAGCGGAGGTTGCTTTTTATGAAATCCAAAGACAAAAAGACGGATGTGGTTCCTTACTATTGCACCATGCCCATGATGACCCCGGAAGAAAAACTTCCGGACAGCAAGGTGACAATTCCCATGGATGCCGCAGTTCGAGAAACCCGAAGATGGAGTGAAGAGCTGAAACTCTAACAAAAGAGGAAACCGTGCATACGGTTTCCTCTTTTTAAAATTTATTTACACATTTTGAAGAATCCATGTTATAATAAATAAAACAACACCATTGGAGGTACATATGGCTAAGAAGCAACAATTCAAAATG
>JAZNGR010000117.1:0-8507 GCA_045576575.1 Eubacteriales bacterium | reverse complement strand
AAATATCACGAACTTAAAGGCACCTTGCGCCATGAATGCCATGGAAAATGCCGAGGTGAAGCCCGGCTCGAAGGAAGGGGAGATCATCTCCACCATCGCGGTGGCAACCTCTTCGATTGTGACCATTCTGATCATCGCCCTGGGCGTTTTGATGATCGTTCCCCTGACCCCCGTTTTGGAGAGCCCCGCCCTGACCCCCGCCTTTGATAATATCCTTCCCGCGTTGTTCGGCGCGCTGGGTGTGGTGTATATCTCCCGCAATTGGAAGCTGGCCATTGCTCCCGTTTCGGTGATGCTGGCCATCTATATCATCCTGCCTGCATTGGGTGTGGGCGGTCTCGACGGTTTGGTGGGCATCTTTGTCCCCGTTGGCGCTATTATCGCCATCGCCGTTGCCCGCGTATTGTATAAGAAAGGAAAAATCTGATGGTTGTACTTTGGATGCTTTTGGGGCTTTTAGGGCTCTTTTTGGCGGTGGTATTGATCCGCACCGCTCTCTTCCGCCCCTTGCCGGAGCCCCAAGCCGATACTTCGGCAGTGGACTATGACGCTGAAAAAACGGTGCGCGATCTGCAAGCCATGATTCGTTGTCGCACCGTTTCCGATAAAGACCCCGCCAAAGAGGATGAGGCGGAATTTGATAAGTTATTAAACCTGCTCCCCCAACTCTTCCCTCATATTTATGAGACTTGCACCCTCCATCGCCCTGACCGCAGAGCCTTGCTCTTTCATTGGAAGGGCAGGGAAGAGGGCGCGCCCACCGTCTTGATGGCCCATTATGATGTGGTTTCTGTGGTGGAAGAAAATTGGCAGAAACCTGCCTTTGAGGGCATTATTGAAGATGGCGTTCTTTGGGGGCGCGGTACTCTGGATACCAAAGGCACCTTCAACGGTGTCCTTCAAGCGGCGGAAAACCTCATTGCCAAAGGCTTTGTCCCCCAAAATGATATCTATCTCGCTTTCGGCGGCGATGAAGAGATCAACGGCAACGGTGCCCCTGCTACCGTGAAATGGTTTCAAGAGCAAGGCATCCGCCCCGCTATGGTGGTGGATGAAGGCGGCGCGGTGGTGGAAAATGTCTTCCCCGGTGTGAAGCGCGCCTGCGCGGTGGTGGGAACCGCCGAAAAGGGCATGATGAATGTTTCCTTTGAGATGCATAGCCAAGGGGGGCATGCCTCTTCGCCTCCCGCCAAAACGGTGATCGGCAAACTTTCTGCCGCCTGCGTCAGAATGGAAAAGAACCCTGCTCCCCGCAAACTGACCAAGCCCATCGCGGAGATGTTTAATGTATTGGGTCGCCATTCTACTTTCCTTTATAAAATGATCTTCGCCAACCTCTGGTGCTTTATGCCCCTTCTGGATCTGATCTGTAAGAAGAGCGGCGGCGAACTCAACGCCATTTTGCGTACCACCTGCGCCTTTACCACCATGCAGGGCAGTAAGGGCCTCAATGTGATGCCGCCCCATGCAAGAATGACTGCCAATATGCGGATCATCAGCGGGGAGACGGTGGAGAGTACCTTGGAGTATGTCCGTAAGACCGTCAATGATCCCGCCATTGAGATCACCTGTATGGAAGGAAATAACCCCTCGGCCGTTTCCCTTACCGATTGCCCTCAATGGACGCAGTTGCAAGAGGCGATCGCGGGAACTTGGAAGGGGGCGCTGGTTTCCCCTTATCTGATGTTTGCCTGCAGCGATTCCCGCCATTACGGCGCTATCAGCGATCATGTGTATCGCTTTTCCGCTATGGCGCTCTCCAAAGAGGAGCGGGCCACCATCCATGGTAATGATGAGCGGATTCCCTTGGAGACTATCGGGAAAACGGTAGAGTTTTATTTACGACTCATTCAAAAAAGATAAATCAAAAACCGCTGACGCAAGTCAGCGGTTTTTGTTATTGTTTTTCATATCGGTCGGTCACAACCGTTACCGTATCATTTTCCACATTGGCAAAGCCATCACCAATGGCAGCTTTTAAGACGGTCTCGCCGTTTTTAAGAGCGGTAAGGGTTCCTGCCGCCAGAGAGAATAAAGACTTGATATGCCCGGGATGAATGCCGTAGGAGCCGCCGCCTTTTCCTTCGGCGGTGTCGGCAACATTCAGCTGTACCGAATCGCATTCAACAGGCTCCATGGTGCCCGAGAGGGTCACAACGGAAAGGGTCAGCGTTTTCATACTTCGTTCCCCTTATGCTGCTCGTATTTGGCAAATACATCCTCGATGGGGCCGCACATCAGGAAGTCCTGCTCGGGGATATGATCGCATTCACCGTTCAAAATGGCTTCCATGCCCTCAATGGTCTTTTCCAGAGGAACATAAGCGCCCTTCTGACCGGTAAAGCCTTCGGCCACATGGAAGGGCTGGCTCATAAAACGCTGAATGCGGCGGGCGCGCTTCACCAGGATCTTATCCTCGGGGGAAAGCTCGTCCATACCTAAGATGGCGATAATATCCTGCAGCTCGTTGTATTTTTGCAGGACCCGTTGCACTTCCTTGGCACAGCGGTAATGCCGCTCGCCCACAAATTCGGGAGTCAGCATCCGCGAGGAGGAATCCAAGGGATCCACCGCGGGATAAATACCCAGTTCCACAATCTTTCTGGAAAGCACCGTAGTGGCATCCAGGTGGGAGAAGGTGGTGGCGGGGGCAGGGTCGGTCAGGTCATCGGCAGGCACATAAACGGCCTGCACCGAGGTGATGGAGCCGTTGCCGGTGGAAACGATACGCTCCTGCAGCTTACCCATCTCCGAAGCCAGGGTGGGCTGATAGCCTACTGCCGAGGGCATTCTTCCCAAAAGGGCGGAAACCTCCGAGCCTGCCTGGGTAAAACGGAAAATATTGTCGATAAAGAGCAAAACATCCTTATGGGAATGCTCGCGGAAATATTCCGCCATGGTAAGACCCACCAAAGGTACCCGCAAGCGGGCGCCTGCGGTCTCGTTCATCTGCCCGAAGACCAGGGCGGTCTTATCAATAACGCCGGATTGCTTCATTTCGTTCCAAAGGTCGTTGCCCTCGCGGGAACGCTCGCCTACTCCGGCAAAGACCGAATAGCCGTCGTGCTCATTGGCGACATTGCGGATCAACTCCATGATCAGCACTGTTTTGCCAACGCCTGCACCGCCGAAAAGACCGATCTTACCGCCCCGCACATAAGGGGTCATCAGGTCGATGACCTTAATGCCGGTCTCCAGGATCTCATCGGAGGAAACGATATCGGAAAAATGAGGGGCAGGGTGATGGATGGGCCATTTTTCCCCGGTCTCAATGGGGTTGCCCCGATCAATGGGATCACCGATCACATTGACCATGCGACCCAAGGTTTCCTCACCGACGCTGACCGAGATGGGCGCACCGGTATCGGTGGCGCTCATTCCGCGGGAAAGACCGTCGGTGGGGTGCATGGAGATGCAGCGCACCTCGCCGTTCCCCAAATGCTGGGAGACCTCCAAAACATAGGTCTCGCCGTTATGTTCAATGGTAACTGCGTGAAAAATATCCGGCAGATCTGCTGTTTCAAAAAGAATGTCTACTACCGGACCGGTGATCCGAAGCACCATTCCAACAGAACCTTTTGCCATAGTTGGTTACTCCCTTTCTGAAGAAGTTTCAATAACATCTGCAGTGACTGCACTTTGCCGTTCGCGGTTGATCTGGCTTTCCAGTTGCGTGCGGTATTCGGTGGCCGTGTCGTATGCAGAGCGCATGGTCATCAGCGTGGCGGCTTGAGCGCCCAGCGCCGTTTCTAAAAGCATTTGGTAAAGCATGGATTGAAAGATCCCTTTGGCGCTCTTCCCAATAAAGGTCTCCCGATCGGGGAAGAAGAGGGTCTCTTCACCAACAGCTTCTTCGCCGTTTCCTGCTTCGAATAGATCCTGCAGGGCAGGGGTCTGAAGCATCATGTTACGGTATCGGGGATAAAGGATCTTTACCGCAGAAATTGCCCCTTCGCGGCGCAGGCGGATCAGTTCGTCCAATAAAATGCCCGCATCCTCATAAGAGGGGGTATCGCCGAAGAAAAAGGAATGGTTTATCGCGATCTTCTTTTCCTTACAATAAGCAACTGCTTTTTTGCCGCCGGTAATGATATAGGGATGTTCTTCTTCTTTGATTCTGCCCAGTGCAAAAGCAAAGAGATCGGCATTAAAATTGCCGCAAAGCCCTTTATCAGCGCCCAAAACCACCATGCAGACGGGCGCATTCTCTGCCGCAGGGGGCAGAAAGGCGGCGATCTCTTTTTTATAAGAATCATAAAGGGCGGCGCATTGCTTTCCATAAGCGGAAAACTTGCCGTATACGCCATTCAGGCGGGAAAATTTCACCGTGGATACGGTCTTCATCGCCTTGGCGAGTTTTTGAGTGGAAAGAATGCCCCGCAGCTTCTTTTTTAAATACTGAATGGATGCCATGGCTTATGCCCTCTCGGTAAAGACCTTCAGGGCGGCCCGCACCTTATCCATAAAGGCGGCATCCATCTTGGCGCCGCTCTGCAGCTGATAGGTCAGCGCAGGCTGCTCCTCTTCGAAGAAGGCAAAAAGCCCATCCTCAAAGGAGGCCATTTCTTCTACTGCGGTATTATCGGCATAGCCTTCGGAGACTGCAAAGAGTAAAAGGGCCTGCTTCCAGTCCTCCAAGGGATGGTAGCGTTCCTGCTTGAGGGCTTCCATCAGCCGCTTGCCCGATTCCAGCGTCCGCTTGGTGTCTTCATCAATATCGGTACCGAATTGGGTGAAGTTGGCAAGCTCGCGGTATTGGGCCAGCTTGGTGCGCAGGCTGGAAGAGACCTGCTTCATCAGCTTGGTCTGGGCGGCACTGCCCACGCGGGACACCGAAAGACCCACATTGATCGCCGGCCGCTGACCTTCATGGAAGAGATCTGCCTCTAAGAAGATCTGACCGTCGGTAATGGAGATCACATTGGTGGGGATATAAGCGGAAATGTCCCCAGCCAGCGTTTCGATAATGGGCAGGGCGGTAATGGAACCGCCGCCCTTTTCTTCGGAAAGCTTGGCGGAGCGCTCCAGCAGTCTGGAGTGGAGGTAGAAGATATCGCCGGGATAGGCCTCGCGGCCGGAGGGGCGATGCAGTAAGAGGGAAAGCTCCCGATAAGCAACTGCATGCTTGGAAAGATCATCATAAATGATCAGAACATCCTTACCGGCATACATAAAGTATTCCGCCATGGCGGTGCCGGAGAAGGGGGCGATATATTGGAGGGCCGCCGAACCGGAGGCGGTAGCCGCAACAATGGTGGTATACTCCATGGCGCCGTGCTTCTCCAATTTTTCCTTCAGCTCGGAGATCAGGGTCTCCTTCTGACCGATAGCAACATAGATACAGACCGTATCCTTGCCCTTCTGGTTGATAATGGTATCCAGAGCAATGGCGGTCTTACCGGTCTGGCGGTCGCCGATGATCAGCTCACGCTGCCCGCGGCCGATGGGAACCAGAGCATCTACCGCCTTCAGGCCGGTATGCATAGGCTTGCAAACGGCGGCGCGATCCAGAATGGCAGGGGCGCTGCATTCGATGGGTCTGTGCTCGCAGTGGGGGAGATGGCCCTCGCCGTCGATGGGATGACCCACCGCGTCCACAACACGCCCCAAAAGCGGCTCGCCTACCGGCACCGAGGCGATCCGCCCCACCCGCCGAACGCGGCTTCCGCTTTCGATATGCTCATATTCACCGAAGATGACACAGCCGATGCGGTCAGGCTGGATATCCAGTACCATGCCCCGCTCGCCGCAGTCGAATTCCACCACTTCGCCGTACATAATGTCTGCAAGACCGTCCATCCAGCAGATACCGTCGGAAATGGTCATTACGCGGCCCAATTGGTATTCATTGATCCGCGGCTCGAAATGGGCAACCTTTTCGGTAAACTCCTCCAAAAGCTCCTTGGCGGCATCGTCTACCGAGATGGGATCGCGGATCAAGCGGGAGCGGAAGTGGTAGTATTCGTCCACTATGCTTCCGTCATAGACCGTATCACCGATACGCAGGCGCAGACCGCCGATCAGTTCGGGATCCTCCAAGACCCAAAGAGAGGTCTTGCCGTTTACGGTATTTAAAAGTTCGGTGGTGGCCTTATCTACCTTCGCCACCAATTTGGGATCCAGCTTATGAGCAGAGGTCAGGGTGACATATAAAACATCGCACCGCCGCAGATAAGCCATATCACCGGGGGTCAGCTTGATCCTTTCCAGAATGCGGTCCACAATGTATTCCTCGCTCTCCCTTACTCTGGAAAGATAGGGCTCGGTCTTGAAAAGGGCGGTCAGTTCCTCCCGAATTTCAGCCAGCCATTCGGTTTTGACCTTTTTGATCATATGGCGATGGATCTCCCGCATCTCCCGCTGCCCGAAGGCGTGGATCTGATGGATCTTTTCCTCGGCATCGGCCTTGGCCGCCTGCACCAAGGATTGATCCATCGGCAGTCGGGTCTCCTCCAAGGTCTCCTTCAAAACAGGAGGCGCTTGGTTTTCGATTGCCTCTGCTTCGTTTAACTCCTGCTCGATCCGCTCTCTGCGGGTGCGGAAGATCCCGATGATCATCTTTCGGCAGAAGAGGAAGAGAATGCCCGCTAAGATCAAAAAGTTGATAATAACGTATTGAATTTCCATAGTTACACCTTAAGATGAAATGCCAATAAGGCTTATTCACCTGCAATAATTTTATCGGCAAAGGAAGCGGCCAGCTTTTTGGTATGGAGAGAGAGGGCCGCGCGGATCTCATCATGATCCTTGGCGGTCTTGATGCGATACTCTTCCATTTCCTGTAAGCGAGCCTGCTTTGCCTGCTCAATGGTTTGTTTGCTATCCTGACGGATCTTTTCAGCCTCGGCTTTGATCTGCTTTTCCTGCTCCCTGGCAAGGGCGGCCTTTTTTGCCTCCAGCATCTGCTGATGCTCGGCGATCAGCCGCTCTTCCTCTGCCTTTTTGGCCTGAGCGTGCGCGATTTTTTCCCTGCGCTTGTCCAGAACCTCCAAAACAGGCTTAAAGAGCAGATTTTTTAAGATCAGCATCAAAACCAAAAAGCAGATCACCGTCCAGATAACGATGGAGATCTGTATGCTCATGCTCTGTTCCCTCAGATTGCGTTGATCAGCATGAAGGCGATCAAGAGACCGTAGATGGTCAGAGCCTCCATCAGAGCCAAAGAGATGATGAGGGTAGAGCGAATGTCCTTGGCGGCGTCCGGCTGACGGGCGATGCTCTCCATAGCAGCCTTTGCGGTCATTCCTTGTCCGATGGCAGGACCGATGGTACTCAGAGCGATAGCCAGAGCGGCAGCGATTGCGATAATTCCACTAGTCATTGTTGTATTCTCCTTTAAAATGTTTTTTATTCTTCTTCGGTAACTTCATCTAAGTAGATGGAAGTCAGCATTGTAAATACCATTGCCTGCAATGCGCAGAACAAAATGGATAGGGCCATCATGACCACAGGGGCGCCGATGGGCAGGATCTCATAAAGCTGATGGGTCACCATCTCTTCGCCGAAAATATTGCCGTAAAGACGAAGAGCCAGAGAGGCGGGCTTGATGAATTCATCCAATACCAGCAGGGGCAGCATAATGCAGATGGGCTTGATAAAGCGGGTAAAATAATGCTTCACACCGCATTTTAACCCCGAGATCTGCAAGAAGCAGAAGGTGAGAACACCCAGCCCCAGCGTAACCGAAAGGGAGGCGGTGGGCGCTTTCACATAATCCGTCATCCCCACTCCGGGAAGCAACCCCGAATAGTTGGAAAAGATGATGAAGATGAAGAGGGAGCCCAGGAAGGTGAAATTCTTGCGGGCCTTTTCCTTGCCTAAAAGCTCGGTAAAGAAATTGTCCAGATATTCCACTCCCGTTTCGATCATATTCTGAAATTTGCCGGGGCGCTCCTTCAGGCGGCTTTTCACAATGAGAGAGATCAGCGCGATCACCCCCAGAATGATCCACATGGCAATGACCTCACCGGTCACATCCAATACCCCGAAGAGCTTGATGATCACTTCGGATTTTTCACCCATTTTCCGATTCCTCCTTTCCTTGAGAGAGTTTTAATAAGCGCATGGTAAAAAAGAGCATGGGGAGGGTCACTCCCAAAACCCCGCCGATCAGCAGCCAAGGCTTGCTCCAAGGGGTGCGATCCCCGAGAAAAAAGAGCAAAACAATGTATGCCACCTGCAACAGCTGGCGCACCAGAGAGGTGGCCGCATATTGAGCGGGATGCCTTTTCAGCATGAACCTCGAAATGAAATAATTGACCGCCGCAATGCCCGCTCCCATCAGAAAAGCAAGGGCCGCGCCGACCCAGTTGGCGTTCATAAAAATCACCTCTTTTTAAACCGCCCTTATTATAGTACTTTTAAAGTAAAAAAGCAAGTATAATTATTAATAAAAAAGCGACCCCGTCGGGTCGCCTTTTTTATAACGATTCATACATCGTGGAGGCTTCCTCCGCTTTGATGAATTCCACTACCTTTTTTACCCTTACGCGGGTCAGCTTTTCGCC
>JAZNGR010000116.1:0-2119 GCA_045576575.1 Eubacteriales bacterium | reverse complement strand
GCCTGTATGGATCTGGGCCAGCCCAATATGGTCTGCGGTCACGCAGAGGATAACATCCGCGCCCTTGGCAGCTTCATCGGTTGTATCCACGCCAACGATAATCATTACCGCAAGGATGATCATTGCATCCCCGGTCACGGTGTCATCGACTTTGAGGCAATTTCCGCGGCGCTGAAGGAGATCGGCTACGAGGGCTATTATACCCTTAATTGCGCCCTGAATCTTCCCCGTGCGCTGGCGGCCTCGGCGCTTACCCATATGGCGGATGTTGCCCGCTATTTCGCCGAGAAATAAGGGAGGGCAAGCAATATGAAAGTCGCCATCAACAGCGGTGCTTTTTTAAAATTTTATAACAACGATATGTACGAAGCCATGAACGCCTTTAAAGCGGCAGGCTTCGATGCTATGGATTTTTCCATTATGACGGTGCAGGGCAGACCCGAATGGGATGAGACCCATTATGAGGATTCCGCCAAGCGCCTGCGGGAGCACGCCGAAAAGATCGGTCTGCCCATTACCCAGACCCATTCCGGAGGCGACGGGATCCGCTCCTTAAAGATCTCCGCCCTTTGCGGCGCCGACCAATGCGTTATTCATCCCCGCATCTTCCAGCCTCATTTGGGGCGCGAGGATGCCAATTTCCAAAAGAACATGGAGTTTTACAGTCAATTTGCCGATACCGCTCTGGCGGTGGGCTGCAAGGTGGGTGTAGAAAACATGTTCAAATGGGAATGGGAGCATGAGAGCATTCAGCACAGCTCCTGCTCCCGCCCCGAAGAATTCTGCCGCTATGTCGATGCCCTGGAAGAGAAATTTCCCGGTGCTTTTACGGCGGTATTGGATGTGGGCCATGTCCATGTGGTGCAGGTGGATCCTGCCGAATGCATCCGCAAATTGGGCAAGCGCCTTTCGGGCTTACATATCCACGATAACTGCGGCTACACCGATCACCACGCCATCCCCGGTGTTTGCAAAAACGGAATCAACTTCGCTTCCATGATGGAAGCTCTTAAAGAGATTGATTTCAAGGGCGATTTCACCTTAGAGGTTTCCCATCCCAACCAGGCGCCCGCCCTGATGCCGGCAACGCTGGAGTTTATTCAGACCGTCAGCCGCTACTATGCCAATTTGATGGAGGTGGATGAATAATGAGAACTTCCGTTCACGGGCAGATCTATTACGCCCATTTCGATCGGGATAAAAAGCGCACCATGGCCGCCTTGAAGGAGGCAGGCTATGACTGCATGGCCATCGGTGTAATGACCAATCATCCCGATTGGGATCCCGAGCATTTTGAAGCCTCGGCCCTGGAGGTGCGGAAATATTCCGAGGAGATCGGAATGCCCATCAACATCGCCCACGCCGCCGGCCCTAATCGGGAGGCAATGGAGCGCAGTCTGAAGATCGCCGCTCTTTGCGGCGCCGAATATTGGGTCATTCATCCCCTCATTCCCAAGCCCTACGAAGTAGATTATCAACTTCAGAAGGAAAAGAATTTTCCCGTATCCATTGAAAAGATCGCATCCTATGCAGAACTGGCCAAAGAATACGGCATCGGCATTGCGGTAGAGAATATGTTTAAATACGATTGGGACTGGGAATATATCCGCGACGCCTCCTGCTCCGATCCCGATGAATTTATCCGCTATGTGGATACCCTCAATGAGATGTATCCCGGTGTGTTCTCCGCTTGCCTGGATACCGGCCATGTGGCGCTGGTGGGTCAGAATCCCGATGAGGTGGTTCGCAAGTTGGGCTCCCGCCTTACCTGCCTCCATGTCCACGACAATGATCTGACCTCCGATATGCATACCATCCCCGGTCTTTGCAAGATCGACCATGTGAAGCTGATGGAGGCGCTCCACGATGTTGGCTACCAAGGGGATTTCACCCTGGAGATCTCCTGCGGCTATCCCAAGGAACTGGTTCCTGCCCATATGAAATACACCGCGCAGGTCTCCCGTTATTACGCGGACCTCTTCGAACAAAAATAATCAAAAAGGGGCTGTAAAAAAACCGACGGTTTTTTACAGCCTCTTTTATTTTTAAAAAATTACCCGCGGAAGCCGATGAGGCTAAGTCGGGAGGCCAAGCGGGCTTAGGAAGACAAATAAGGCAG
>JAZNGR010000115.1:0-2072 GCA_045576575.1 Eubacteriales bacterium | reverse complement strand
TTTCGGAAAGCTCCTTTACGGGAAGCTTTGATGATGAATAATTCTCGGTTATATATTTTATCGCGGGCAGAAGGATATCCTCCTTTTTGCTCGGCACGTATGCCTTGCTTATCTCCCTCTCGGCAAGCTCAATGCTGTCATCAACGCTCATACTGCCACGGAAAACCTTTTTCAGTGCTTTGCCGATTTCGCTTGTTTTGTATTTATCCATGTTAATATTCATCCGTTCATGCGATTCTATGAGAAATTCTCCGCCGGGCAAAATACGGTAAACGTCCTTTTTCAGCTCTATATAGCCGCTTTTTTTCGCGTTGTCGATAATGGAGGTGCGGGTGGCCTCGGTGCCAAGCTCCAGACCCTCGAACACCGCACGGTATTCCTCCTCGTCGCTTTCGGTTTCCGCGGCGGCCTTTCCTCGCGGAAGGGGTTTTTCAGATAATTGTTCAGCGTTTCGATGGTGTAGTGCTTGGGGGGAGAGGTCTCCTTCTCCCGCACCTGAAAGTCCACGGGGAAGGCCTCGCCCACCTTTACATCGGGCAGAAATTTATCGTTTCGGGTGGAGTCGTCAAAGCGGGTCCAGCCCTTTTCCAGGATCACATTGCCCTTGAGACTGAATTCCTCAATGTCCCCGCTTTTCAGCACCAATTCCGTTTTCTCGCACACGCATTCCTCAGAGCAGAACACCGCCACAAAGCGGCGCAAAATGGCCTGATACACCATTTTTTCCTCCTCGGTGAGGGCGCTTTTGTCGGGAATCTTAAAGGTGGGGGTGAGAGCAGAGTGGGATTCGATCTTAGCATCGTCAAAAATGGTTTTCTTATCCTTGAAAACCACGGGATAGCCGATCTTTTGAAGATTGGATAAAATGGTCTTCATTTTATCCTTCTCGGCGGTGGCAAGATACTCGGAGTTGGTTCTGGGATAGGTCACATAGCCCTTTTCATAGAGGGCCTGTACCACCCTGAGGGAATCGTCCATGGGCATTTTGTATTTTTTGCCCAACATATTTTGCAATTTGGAGAGAGAATAGAGCTTCCCGGGGTTCAGGGAATCCTTTTTGCTCTTGCGGCTTTTCACAAGACAGGGAACGCTGTTTAAGGCGGCGGCGTATTCCTCGGCCTTGCCCCGCTCCTCCTTGGAAAATTTCTGCTTGGAGGCGATCTCAAATCCGTCCTCGGATTTGGAGGAGATGCCGAAATAGATCTCGGGGGTGAATCTTTCAATGGCCATGTCCCGATCGTAAATGGCCTTCACAATGGGTACGATCACTCGCCCCACTCTGAGAAGGGTGCCTGTTTTCAGGGTGGCAAAGCGAGTCAGGTTCACGCCGTAAAGCCAGTCCAGATAGGTTCTGGCAAAGCCCTCCGAGGCCAGAAGATCGTATTCCGACTCCTCCTTGCAATCAGCCAGAGCAGCACGGATGGTCTCGGGCGTCTGATCGGGGAGCCACAGGCGCAAAAGGGGCTTATTTTGGATCTCGGCGTGCTCCAGGCACAGACGAATGATGATCTCCCCTTCCCGATCGGCGTCGCCTGCGTTGATAATGGCGTCAATATCTTCTCGGTGGCAGAGGCTTTTGATGGTCTCAAACTGCTCCCGAACTCCGCTGTCCACCTTGCCGTTTTTATCCTTTTTCAGGGAGAAGCGATATGTTTCGGGGAAACAGGGAATATTCTCCATGCTCCAGCGGCCGCTTTCGGTCTTGCCGGTGTAATCCTCAATATCGCAAAGGGAAAACAGGTGCCCGAAGGCCCAGGTGACCACATACCCTTCCCCCTCAAGATACCCACGGCGCTTGGAAAGAGTGCCAATGGCAGAAGCAATATTTCGTGCAAGACTGGGTTTTTCCGCAATGATCAGGCGCATTGGCTTTCTCCTTTCCTCTCTTTACCCTTCAGTATAACACACTTTCACTTTTTTTTCAACCATCTTCATTGACTCTGATCCCCTTTTATGATAAGATTGCAAGAAGAATGGGAGGTTTTTATGCAAAGACCGTGTAAAATAGAAATTGAGAGTCAAAGGATTCTGCATCCCCCTGTGAGCGAGAAGGATCTCTCCAAGTCGGAGGC
>JAZNGR010000114.1:0-3264 GCA_045576575.1 Eubacteriales bacterium | reverse complement strand
AAAGATATGCCAATAGGGCAAGCCGGAGGGCGAGCCGTGCGACCTATTAGCTTGGCTAGTATGGCGATATTGGAATTGCTAGGGAATGAATGTTTACGCATGCTAGGAGAAAATAATGGCGATAAGCAAGTGCCTATGTATGCGTTGGCTGAGTTTGTGTGGGTGCATGCGGCGGCTGAGGAGGAAGTGCGAGATTTGGTGTGTGGTTCTGAATACGACCGAGAAAGACGAGTAAAAGCGGCGGTATTGGAATATGCCGGTGCTGTAGGATTTGGGGAGGTAAAGGAGCTGATGGAGGGCATCATGGCGGAATTTGGGGCAATCAAAGGGACGCAATTTGAAATTATCAGTGAGGGAGGGAGCGGAAAAAACTAGCGGAGCCCGGCGGATGGGCGGTGCTGTTGCTGATGCTGGCAAAAGCCACCGGCTGGGCGGAGAATGAGCTAATGCGAATGCCAATGAAGCGAGCTATGCAGTACTTACATGCGTATGTGGTCCATGAGGGTAATGCGACACGTTGGAAGCACAGCGATGAAGCGAAAGAAGCGGCATTTGAGAGTAAGTTAGAGAGCATATTAAAGCGAGAAGAAGAATTTTTAGAAAGCTATGAGTAAAGGAAGAATAGAACAAGTAGCCCGCACGTATTGTGTGGTCCATGAAGCGGAGGGGAATCCGGTAAATGGAGGGTACATAGAATGGCTGATGGAAGGCAGCTTTTCTGATATGTGCGATTATGCAGACGAGCAAGTGGCCAGAGGGAGCGATACGCTGGGTGTGACGTGTACAGTGACGAGAAAAGCCGGAGATTTTGCGGAGTGCAGAGTAAGAACGCAAGCCTACGATGGTGAGGGAGATGATAGCGGTGAGGGAGACGAGAAGCCCGGGGATAGCCGCGATATGCCGCTTTATAGCTTGCGGAATGCTCCGGTAGTGCAGCCGATATTGACGCATCCTAGCTTGTATGAAATTGTCAAGAATGGGAGTGACATAGAAAAAGCGGCGTGGAAAGCGTTGGTGCAAGGGGCACCATGGACAGAAAAAGTGCCTATGGAAAGTGGGAAGAATGGGGAGCGGAAAATTTGCGACGTGCTGAGGCAATATAGCGGTGTGGGGATTGTGGAGGATGTAAAAAATGGCATTACCGGGTACTATGAGCCTAGTATTACTGTAGAAGTGAGGTATACAGTGGATGACCCTAATACCGTGAATTATTTAGCCCCGTGTACGATACATGAGGCATTGCCAGGGCCCTTTGAAAAGCCGACAGGGAAGCGAAATTGGTTAGCGTTGGGAACGAGTTTAGAGCAGAACGGGACGAGTTGGAACGCTGTAGAAACCTACCTATTGAGCGGTGTAGGCGGATGGGATAAAGACATTTACAAAAGCTAGGAGGACAAAATGACAAGCGATGTGATAGGCACGATAGTGCGAGATTTATTGAAAAGTGAAATTTGGTTTACCGACAAGCCGATATGGGTACCTACGGACGAAATCCGAGAGGAAGATGAGGGCGTGATAGTTGGCGTGGAGAGCATGGAAGAAGTTGTTAAGGGGAATAATACCTGGCATGCTCATGTGGTGATAGGCTACCGGCAGCGGTGGGGGGATGATGAGGTGTGTAACCAGCGGTGGAGTGCCGGAGAATTTGGGCGTGCCGTGATAGGAGCCATGAGAGAATTTAAGTTGTTTGAGGGATGTAGAGATGGGTATGCTTGGCGAGGGCTGAGTGCGTACTTTGGGAGTGTGCAGGCACAAACCGAGGACAGTTGGCTAGTGTATCGTATGGAGATTGATTTATTTATGCAATTTTAGGTTATGGACGGGAAAATAGAAGCGAAGAAGCCATTAGTAGAGGGTGTGATACTGAAGCCGGAGGACTTTGGGAGCACGCGGAATACTGAGTTGGCGGCGTGTTTGATAACATTGGGGTTTGAGTTGCTAAATGGGAGTGCCGGATTTGCCCGGGTGATAGGAGACGGCATAGCGGCACCCGGTGGGGCGGTGACGTGGTATTTTAGTAAGCGTAGCCGTGATGGGCGGTATACGCTGGGTGAGGTACTGGCGAGGTGGGATGATTGGGAGTGGTTGAATAGTGACACGCAAGACCCGCTGGCCTATGTTATCACGGCTTTTCATAATAAGCGGCGTTTAGTGGATGAAATAAAGCGGCAAGAGGTGATGGTGCTGGTGCGTACGGGGCGGCGGTATGCTTTATTTGCCAAGAATGCCGGGCGTCAGACGCTGGAGAAAGTGGGGAGATTTATGGGTATGTAATAGGGTGTATTTCCATGGTAAAAAAATAGGAAGGAGGTGACTATGTAAGGCAGAAAGAAAGTTATTTGTTTTATTTTTCATACTTTATTATCATTGGTTTGACACGCCGCAGGGGACGCTCTGCGGTGTGTTTTTTTTGGGGCTAAAGTTCTACGTCATGCTCCGGTGAGGGGGGGCAGAGTTGGCGTGAGTGGCCAAGCTTTTTTTGGGGCTGAAGCCCCATGCTCCGGTGAGGGGGCAGAGTTGGCGTGAGTGGCCAAGCTTTTTTTTGGGGCTAAAGTTCTACGTCATGCTCCGGGGTGGCGTGCCCTACCCTGCTCCGGTGAGGGGAGGAAAAAAGGGATAAAGTATATGAAAGAGCTGAGCGAAAAAAAAGAGATAATGAAGCCGCAGATGAGTTTACGAGCTGAAGGGCGAGGAGTGGTAGCTGAGATTCATTTGATGGGGTATATTGGTGAGGAAAATGACCCGATGGAGATTGAGAAGATGCTGGCTACTGCTGCGGATCAGAAATGTGAGAAAGTGGTGCTGAAGGTGAATAGCGGTGGTGGGTGTGTGTTTACGGCATTGAGTATGTACGATGCGTTGAAAGGCAGCCCGGTGCCGGTGGAGGCTGAAGTTCACGGCTTGGCGGCTAGTGCGGCTACATTGGTATGTATGGGCGCAAGCAAGGTGCTAATGAGTAAGAATGCTATGTGGATGGTGCACCAGCCTACCGCCGGAATGGTTGGAACAGCGGATGAAGTTGCGAAGTTTGCGGAGATGTTTACTAAAAACAGAGACCGCGTATTTAGCATTTATGCAGAGAAGTGTGGCAAGAGTGCGGAGCAAGTGAATGCTGACCACTCCGCTGCGGTGTATTATCATGCTGAGGATGCGGTAGCGTATGGATTTGTAGATGGCATTATAGGCGAAGAAAAAGAAGAATCGAGCGAAGAAAAAGGTGCAGAAAAGGCAGAGGAAGCCCCGGAAGAAGAAAAGGCAGAAGAA
>JAZNGR010000113.1:0-15968 GCA_045576575.1 Eubacteriales bacterium | reverse complement strand
AGTCAGGAGCACTGCCCTTTTGCCGCAACCCGCCCGCGGCGGTCGGGAAAAGGGGAGAGCGCACTGTTCCCGCGTCTGTGCCAAAAAAGCACCCCTTGCGGGTGCTTTTTTATTTGGTACCCCTGCGGGGCGAAGCAGTTGTTTTTGCAGGTGATTCCGAATAAAAGATTTAAAACCTCTTGACATCCATCGTAGTTATATGTTATAAAAAGATTAAAGGGGTTCTCTTTGAACCCACAAAACATAGGAGGACTTTACAATGGATAACAACAATCTTGTACGCTTTTTGCTGACCTTTTTCTTGGGTTGGATCGGAAGTCTGATCATCAATCATTCTTCTTTGAAACCCGAAGGATTTACCTCCAGAACCGGTGGTTATATCTTTTTGACCTTGATCACCTTTGGTATCTACGGTTTGGTTGCATCCATCTGCAATCTCACCTTTGATCCTGCTAAAGAAAAGAACATCGGCTATAAGAAAGACTAAAAACAAAAAGCACCCCGTGAGGGGTGCTTTTTTTATACCATTTTTTCAGGATCTACCAAGGAATCATATTCTGCCTCGGTGAGTTTGCCGCTTAAAAGGGCGGCATCTTTGAGGGTAAGACCTTGGCGATGGGCGGTCTTGGCAATTTCTGCCGCCGCTTCATAACCAATTTTTGGAGAAAGGCAGGTCACCAGCATCAGCGAGCGGGTGAGAAGCGCTTCCATTCGCTCTTGGTTTGCCTTTAAGCCCTTAAGGCAATGGGCGGTAAAGGAGCGGATGCTATCGGTCAAAAGCCGCGCCGATTGCAAAAAGTTATAGGCGCAGACCGGCATAAAGACATTCAATTGGAAGTTTCCCTGAGAGGCGGCGATGCCGACCGCGGTATCATTGCCCATGACCTGCACCGCCACCATGGTCAGCGCTTCGCATTGGGTGGGGTTGACTTTGCCCGGCATAATGGAACTGCCCGGTTCATTTTCGGGGATGGTGATCTCGCCGATGCCGCAACGAGGACCCGATGCCAGCCAGCGAATATCATTGGCGATCTTCATTAAGTTTGCTGCCAGCGCCTTCATGGCGCCATGGGCAAACACAAAGGCATCCTTGGAGGTCAGCGCATGGAATTTATTGGGATCGGTGGTAAAGGCAACACCGGTTTCTTCGCCGATCTTGGCGGCGACTGCTTGATCAAAGCCTTTGGGGGCATTGAGCCCGGTCCCCACTGCAGTACCGCCGATGGCCAATTGAGAGAGGGCGGGAAGAGCCGCTTCCAGCATCTTTTGATTCTCTTGAAGCATGGCGCGCCAGCCGCTGATCTCTTGGGAGAACCGCAAGGGGGTAGCATCTTGCAGATGGGTTCTGCCGATTTTGATGATTCCTTCATTTTCTTGCTCTAAGCGGGCAAGTTCCTCTTCCATCATCGCTACCGCCGGCAAAAGACGGGTTTTAATGGCAAGAGTTGCCGCAATGCTCATGGCGGAGGGAAAGGTATCATTGGAACTTTGGGACATATTCACATGGTCATTGGGATGGATTTGGCAACCCATCTCGGCGGCAAGGTGCGCCAAGACCTCATTCATATTCATATTGCTTTGGGTGCCGCTGCCGGTCTGCCAGACCACCAAAGGAAATTCCTCTTGATGTTTGCCGGAGAGCACTTCATCGCAAGCATTCATAATAGCAGTTGCTTGCTCCGGGGTCAGTTTCCCCATTTCACCGTTGACCGCGGCGCAACTCTTTTTCAATACCGCAAAGGCGGCGATGATCTCTTCGGGCATCCGCTCGGCGCCGATTTTAAAGTTTTCCAAACTCCGCTGGGTTTGGGCGCCCCATTTCTTGGATGCCGCCACCTTGATTTCTCCCATGGAATCCTGCTCGATCCGATATTCCATACTTTCGCCTCCGATCTTTTTATTCATTATATAACAGTTCTCTTGTTTTGCAAAGATTTTTATGATAAAATAGGACCATAAAATTGATAGGAGGCAGATAATGGCACCTTCCAAAGTTTATTTTACCGATTTTCGTGCCGATCATCGGGAGAATCTTTTGCAAAAATTGCGGCGGCTTTGCATAACTGCCGGTATAGAAAACATTGATTTTAACAATAAGTTTACCGCTATTAAATTGCATTTCGGGGAATACGGCAACCTGGCCTTTTTGCGCCCCAATTATGCAAGAGTAGTGGCGGATTTGGTAAAAGAGTTGGGAGGAAAACCCTTTCTGACCGATTGCAATACCCTTTATGTGGGCAGTCGCAAAAATGCGCTGGATCATCTGGAGACCGCCTATGCCAATGGTTTTTCACCCATGACGACCGGCTGCCAGGTGATTATTGCCGATGGGCTTAAGGGCGGCGATGAGGTAGAGGTCCCCATCGACGGAGAATATCTGAAGTCTGCCAAGATCGGACGCGCCATTATGGATGCGGATGTGTTTATTTCCCTGAACCACTTTAAGGGTCATGAGATGGCAGGTTTTGGCGGCGCTTTGAAAAACATCGGTATGGGTTGCGGTTCTCGCGCGGGCAAGATGGAGATGCATAGCGACGGCAAGCCCAAGGTCATTGCCCAAAAGTGCATCGGTTGCAAGGCTTGCGCCAAGATCTGCGCCCATGATGCGCCGCAATTTACCACCGGCAAGGCGGAGATTGATTATACCAAATGCGTGGGCTGCGGGCGGTGCATTGCCATCTGCCCCACCGATGCCATCTTCTCGCCCAACGACAGTTCTTGCGAGATGCTTAATATCAAAATGGCAGAATATTCCAAGGCGGTTTTGGAGGGCAGACCCCATTTTCATATTTCGCTGATCTGCGATGTTTCTCCCAATTGCGACTGTCATTCGGAAAACGATGCGCCCATTATCCCGAATGTGGGGATGCTGGCATCCTTTGATCCGGTGGCGTTGGATGCGGCCTGCGCCGCCCTTTGCAACGCGCAGCCGGTTTTGGCAAACAGTTGCATCGGGGAGCATCATCATGATCACGATACCGATCGCTTTCACCTGAATCATCCCGATACCGATTGGCGAAGTTGTATCGCCCATGCCGAAAAGATCGGCATCGGTACAGCGGATTATGAACTGGTCACCCTCGGCAAAGGCGGAAAATCCGCCGCCATGACCCCCGGCGACGGCGCGGCGATGCCTTCGAAGGAGCGAAACAAATAATGCTGTTTTTTAAATCCAAGGAGCAAAAAGAGCTGGACTTCATTCTGGAAGAATTGAAGCAGTTTCTTCAGAATAATTATAAGGATCAGGCCCATTCCTGCCGCAAGATGTTAGGGGAGAAAAGCGAGGCTTATTATCGGGCGGGCAGGCTGACCGAGGCCCAATACCGCAAGTATCAGGGGCTCTATAAAGAATACACCAAGTTAATGGAGGATTATCACCACTGATGAAACGGTTTTTGATCGTTGTGGACATTCAAAAAGATTTTGTGGACGGCGCCTTGGGGACTCCGGAGGCGGTGGCAATGCTACCGCAAGCAGTGGAAAAGATTCGCGGGTTTGAGGGCGAGGTCTTTGTGACCCTCGATACCCATGCCGAAAATTATATAGACACCGCCGAGGGCAAAAAACTGCCGGTTCCCCATTGCATCAAGGGGAGCGAGGGCTGGCTGCTCCATCCTGCCATCGCCGAAGGGCTGAAGGGCAGAATGTTTCGGGTAGTGGAAAAACCCACCTTCGGCTCTACCGAATTGCCGGAGCGCTTATTGGAGGCCGCAGGCGGCGAGGATTTTTCCATAGATCTTATGGGGCTTTGCACCGATATCTGCGTGGTCTCCAATGCTCTTTTGCTGAAGGCTCATTTTCCTGAAAAAGAGATCACTGTAGACAGCGCCTGCTGCGCGGGAGTAACCCCCGAGACCCATCGGGCGGCGCTCCAAACAATGAAGATGTGCCAAATCAACATTATATAAGAAAAAGAGGCTGTAAAAAAATCAACGATTTTTTTACAGCCTCTTTTATAATTGTAAGAACCATTGGAGGAGGCGATCGCCGTTTGGCATTCGCTCGGGATGGAATTGAACCCCATAGACCGGCAGGCGTTGGTGCTCGATGGCCTCGGTCACTCCGTCGGCGGCGAAGGCAACGGGGGAGAAGCCCCGCCCGATGCGGTCCAAACCTTGATGATGGCAACTGTTGACGGTGGGGCTCTCGCCGTAAAGCGCCTTCAGGAAGCCCTCGGCGCGCAGCGGATGCCAAAGATCTTCTCCTGCACTCATATGTTCGTTGGCGGTGGGTAAGTGCTGAATGAGGCTGCCACCGAAAGCAATATTTAAGATTTGATGCCCGCGGCAGATGCCCAAAATAGGTTTTTCTTCTCTCAAGAATTGATGGATCAGCCAAAGATCCTGCCGATCCCGCATGGTATTGATGCCGAAACTGCCGTTGTTTTTTTCTCCAAAGAGAGTGGGTTCGGGATCTCCGCCACCGCAGAGGATCAGCCCGTCAAAAGCAAAAGGGCTCATTCCTTCCTTCCATTTTACTCCGTTGCCGCCCGCCTTTTGCAAAGCGGCAAGATACCGCACCGGCTCTCGCTCGCCTGCAGATAATAGAATTTTCTTCATTTTTTCAACACCTCTCTTTCTATCATCCTATGAACAAGCCTTGCAAAAAAGCACCTTATTATGATATACTAATGGCAGAATGATTTTCGGAGGAACAATATGTCCAAGCTTGGTTTGCAGCCCGCAAGGGTTTTTCATTATTTTGAAGAGATTGCCGCCATCCCCCATGGTTCGGAGGATATGGAAAGAATTGCCTCTTATTGCGTATCCTTTGCCGAAGCCCATGGGCTGAAGCATCTGCGGGATGAGGCAAATAATGTGATTATTTATAAGGATGCCGCCCCCGGTTATGAGGGCGCGGAACCGCTGATCCTGCAGGGGCATCTGGATATGGTCTGCCAAAAGACCGCCGAGAGCAAGGTAGACTTTTTGAAGGACGGTTTGGAACTTTATGCGGATGGTGATTTCTTAAAAGCCCGCGGTACAACGCTGGGGGGCGACAACGGCATTGCCGTTGCCATGGTGCTTGCCATTCTGGAAGATAAAAGTCTGGAGCATCCTCCCTTGGAGGCTGTTTTCACCACCGATGAGGAGATCGGCATGATCGGCGCGGGGCAATTGGATTTTTCCGCCCTTTCCGCCAAAAAAATGATCAATTTGGATTCCGAAGACTTGGATGTGCTGACGGTTTCCTGCGCCGGCGGCAGTGATTTTCAGGTAAAACTGCCCGTGGAGCGCAGGCGGGATGTGGGCGCCAAGGTGACCCTGACAGTCTGCGGTTTGCAGGGAGGGCACTCGGGCGTGGAGATCCATAAAGGGCGGATCAATGCCGCTCGCCTCGGCGGTCTGCTTTTAAAGGAAACCGCCGCTCAGGTCATTTCGTTCAACAGCGGCGATAAAGCCAATGCCATCCCCAATCAATGCATGATGGAATTATGCGTTACCGACCCCATGGGTTTTGAGCGGGATCTTTCTGCCATCAAAAAAACGCTGGAAGCCTATCGCCAAAAGGAGCCGGATCTGACCCTTTCGGTGGTTTACGATTCGGTGGAGCCTTATGAGGTCTTTATCCAAGAGACCAAGGCGCGGTTGGTGGATGCTTTGACGAATCCGCCCGATGGAGTGGTCGCCATGAGCGAGGCGATTGATGGGTTGGTGGAAACCTCTTTGAATTTAGGCATCACGTCCACCCGTGAAGAGGAAATTTTGCTTCATTTTGCTCTTCGTAGTAATAAAAATGCCTCTCTTTTTGCCCTGGAAGAAGAAATGAAAACCCATTTTGAGGCCGATTGGATCCGTACCTTCGGGCATTATCCGCCTTGGGAGTTTAAAGAAAACTCTCCGCTGCAGGAACTTTATAAGAACCTTTATAAAGAACAGACGGGGCGTCAAGTAAAGGTAGAGGCCATCCATGCAGGATTGGAATGTGGGGTTTTTGCCGCGGGGATCCCCGGACTGGATTGTATTGCCATTGGTCCGCAGCTTTATGATGTTCATACCGTGAACGAGCGGCTGTCCATCTCCTCGGTGGAGCAGTTCTATCACCTTCTTTTAGCGGTTTTAAAAGCAAGTCGATAAAGACTTGCTTTTATCGCTTTAATATGATAGAATAAAACAGTCTGTGAAAAAATGCGGTGTTTTCACCGCGGAATAGGAGAATCTTATGGAGAATAAGAACAGTTTTAAGCCTTATATTCCCGCTGAGAAGGTGACCCCCGAGCTGACGGTAACATCCATCGTCATGGGCATCATTCTGGCGGTGGTATTCGGTGCAGCCAATGCCTATCTGGGTCTGCGGGTAGGTATGACCGTATCGGCATCCATTCCCGCTGCTGTTTTGGGGATGGGCGTCATCCGTATTCTGATGCGGAAGAATTCCATTCTGGAAAGCAACATCGTGCAGACTGCCGGCTCCGCCGGTGAGTCCCTGGCGGCAGGCGCCATCTTTACTCTGCCCGCTCTCTTCCTTTGGGCGGCGGAAGGCAAGATGGACAAGCCCGGCATTTTGGAGATCACCCTCATCGCCCTGATCGGCGGTCTTTTGGGCGTGTTCTTTATGGTGCCTCTGCGCAATGCCCTTATTGTGAAGGAGCACGGCACTCTGCCTTATCCCGAAGGCAAGGCCTGCGCGGAAGTACTGCTGGCAGGCGAAAAGGGCGGGGCCAATGCCTCCACCGTTTTTGCCGGCATGGGCTTTGCTGCGCTCTTTAAGTTTATCATCGACGGATTGAAGTTGGTGGCCGGTGAGGTTTCTTTGAAGGTAAAGGGCTATGCCGGTGAGATCGGCACCCAGATCTATCCCGCTGTCATGAGCGTGGGTTATATCTGCGGCGCCCGCATCTCTTCTTATATGTTTGCCGGCGGCGTGCTCAGCTGGTTGGTCTTGATCCCTCTGATCGTAATGTTCGGCGGCGACATGATGCTGTATCCCGGCTCCGCCCCCATCAATGAGATCTTTGAGGCAAGCGGCGCCGCAGGCATTTGGAGTACCTATATCCGCTATGTCGGTGCAGGTGCTTTGGCGGCAGGCGGTATCATCAGCCTGATCAAATCTTTGCCCCTTATTGTCAGCACCTTCGGCGGTGCCATGAAGAGCATGAAGGGCGCCGGCGCGACCTCTGCTCTGCGTACCGAAAAGGATATCAGCATGAAGATCGTTTTGATCGCGATTTTGATTTTGACCCTTTTGGTATGGCTGGTTCCTGCGATCCCCGTCTCCCTCTTGGGCGCGGTGATCGTGGTGATCTTCGGTTTCTTCTTTGCTACCGTTTCCTCCCGAATGGTGGGGCTGGTAGGCAGTTCCAACAACCCTGTTTCCGGCATGGCCATCGCCACCCTGCTGATCGCTACTCTGGTATTGAAGGTGACCGGCAGCAACGGAATGGTAGGGATGAGCAGTGCCATTGCCATCGGCTCTATTATTTGTATTGTATCCGCCATCGCCGGCGATACCTCTCAGGATCTGAAGACCGGCTATCTGCTGGGCGCAACCCCCAAAAAGCAGCAGATCGCTGAGGTCATCGGTGTTGTGGCCTCTGCGTTGGCCATCGGCGGCACTCTCTATCTGTTGGATAGCGCTTGGGGCTTCGGTTCCGATCAATTGGGCGCTCCTCAGGCAACTTTGATGAAACTGATCGTGGAAGGCGTTATGGGCGGCGATCTGCCCTGGGCGCTGGTCTTTACCGGCGTGTTTATCGCAGTAGTGGTCGAGGTGATCGGCATCCCCGTACTGCCCTTTGCCATCGGTATCTATCTGCCGGTGCAGCTCAATGCCTGCATCATGGTGGGTGGTTTGATCCGTTTGTTCTTCGATAAGATGAAGAAGAAGGAAAACGAGAAGGAAGCCATCGTCAACGACGGTATTCTCTTCTGCTCCGGCATGATCGCCGGTGAAGGTCTGGTGGGTATCCTGCTGGCGCTTTTGGCAGTCTTTGGTGTGGATTCTGCGCTGAATCTTTCCGCCAAACTGGGCATTCCCGCGGTGGTTTCCAATATCGGCGGTCTGGTGCTCTTTGCAGTGATCATTCTGACCCTCTTGAAGTTCACTCTCTGGAAGAAGCGCAAGTAAAATGAAAAAGAATTCCAATGAGAATTATCTGGAGCGTAAGCCCTTGCGGCATCCCGATCTTGCCTGGTCGGCGGATGAAGCGGGAATCGTTACGCTGGAGATCGAGAATAAAGGGCTTTTCAACCGCCTGGCGCAAACGCTGCTGAAAAAGCCGAAAATCAGTTATATCCATCTGGATGCCATGGGCAGTTTTATCTGGCCCTTGCTGGATGGCGAGCGAGATATTATTGCTCTCGGTGAGCAGGTGGAAGCGCAGTTCGGCGAAGAGGCGCATCCCTTATATGAGCGGCTCTCGGAGTATATCCGCCGTCTGGAAAGCTATCATTTTATTTTGTTCAAATAAAAAAACAGCACCCTGCAGGGTGCTGTTTTTTATTATTGAAAAAGCGGGGTGGAAAGATAGCGGTCGCCGGTATCCGGCAGAAGGGCCACAATGGTCTTCCCTTGGTTTTCGGGACGACTTGCCAAACGGATGGCGGCGTGAAGCGCCGCACCGGAGGAAATGCCTGCCAGAATACCTTCTTTTTGACCCAGCAGTTTGCCGGCGGCATAAGCCTCTTCTTCGGTAACGGGGATGATCTCATCATAGATGGCGGTGTTGAGGATGGCGGGAATGAACCCTGCGCCGATGCCTTGGAGACCGTGCGCGCCTGCCTTCTCGCCCGAAAGCACCGCCGAGCCCGCAGGCTCTACCGCGGCGATTTGGATGGCGGGGTTTTGGCTTTTGAGGTATTCGCCGATACCGGTGATGGTGCCGCCGGTGCCGACTCCTGCCACAAACCAGTCGACCTCTCCTTCGGTATCCCTCCAGATCTCAGGACCGGTGGTGGCGCGATGGATGGCGGGATTGGCAGGATTGCCGAATTGATCGGGAATGAAACTGCCGGGGATCTCCTTTGCCAATTCCTCGGCTTTGGCGATGGCGCCTTTCATCCCCAAGGAACCGTCGGTCAGTACCAATTCCGCGCCATAGGCGGTGATCAGCATCCGCCGCTCGGCAGACATGGTATCGGGCATTACGATCATGGTGCGATAACCCTTTGCGGCCGCTACCGCCGCAAGGCCGATGCCGGTATTGCCGGAGGTGGGTTCAATGATTACCGAGCCGGGTTTGAGTTTTCCTTCCGCTTCGGCGGCCTCAATCATGGCTTTTGCCACCCGATCCTTGGCAGATCCGCCCGGATTGAAGGATTCTAATTTCACCAAAACTCTTGCAGGAAGCCCCAGATGAGTCAGTTCCAGCAAGGGTGTATTGCCGATCAATTCATCGGCGGATTTATAAATCTTTGTCATGGTATCAACTCCTATGGGTTTATTATAATCGTTTGTTGGCGGAAAAGCAATTGCAAAATAGCGGAAGAGATGGTAAACTAAAGAATATCTTATATTACCGAGGATGATCTTATGAAACGACCCTGGCTGGAGCACTATGGCTCTGTCCCTCATCATCTTGAATATCCCGATGGCTCCATGAGCGATCTTGTGTTGAAAGCGGCGGCGCAAGATCCTGCGCAAGATGCTCTTTCGTTTATGGGTAAGACCGTCTCTTATGAAACCCTTGCCGCGTCGATTCGCAAAACTGCCCGCGCTTTTTATGGCTTGGGGGTCCGAAAAGGGGATCGGGTGACATTGTGTCTGCCTAATATTCCTCAGGCGGTCTATTGCCTATATGCCCTTAATGAATTGGGGGCGGTGGTGTCGTTGATCCATCCTCTTTCGGCGGAAAAAGAGATTGTTTTTTATCTCCGCGAGGTAGAGAGTACCGTGTTGGTGACCTTACATCAATTCTATGAGAAGATCCAAAAGGTGCAGGCGGAATATCCCTTAAAGCACCTGATCATTACCGATATCGACGATGCCCTTTGCGGCATCAAAAAATGGGGCTATCGGCTGGCGGTGCGACGAAAATTCTCACCGCTTCAACCCGCCGAAAACCTGCTTCGTTGGCGGGATTTTCTTGCTCTCGGCGGAGAAGAAGAGGTGAAAGTGTCCATGACCGCGCAAGAGGGGGCGGTGATCCTTTTTTCCGGTGGTACTACCGGGGTACAAAAAGGCATTCTGCTCTCCAACGGAAACTTCAATGCTTTGGCGTTGCAGACCGAAGCGATGTGTAACCGTACCGTTACCGGCAAGCGAATGTTGGCGGCAATGCCGATGTTTCACGGTTTCGGGTTGGGTGTTTGCGTGCATACCATTCTGGCAGCGGGCGCTTGCTCCATTTTGGTCCCTCGTTTTAACGTGAAAGACTATGCGGGGCTGATTAAAAAAGAAAAGCCGAATTATATTGCGGGCGTACCGACGTTGTTTGAGGCGCTGACCCGCACGAAATATTTGGATCATACCGATCTTTCTTGCCTGATGGGCGTCTTTTCGGGAGGGGACAGCCTCTCGGTAGAACTCAAGCGCAAAATGGATCGTTTTTTGGCAGAACGGGGTGCTGCCGTTCCCATTCGAGAGGGCTACGGCACCACCGAATGTGTCACCGCCAGTTGCCTGACCCCCGATGGCGAAGAACGGGAGGGGAGTATCGGATTGCCCTATCCCGATATGGATTATAAGATTTGTAAGGTGGGTACCACGGAAGAGGTGCCCTATGGAGAAGAGGGGGAACTCTGTCTTTGCGGACCTACCGTGATGATGGAATACTGGGGACATCCCGAAGAAACGGCGAATACACTTAAGGTTCATGCAGATGGCAAAAAATGGCTTCATACTGGTGATTTGGGGCGAATGGATGCGGATGGATTCATCTATTTCCTACAGCGGATCAAGCGGGTGATCGTTACCAACGGCTATAATGTATACCCCTCTCAGATCGAGAATGTATTGGACGGTCATCCCAAGGTGCAGAGCAGTTGCGTCATTGGTCTGCCCGATGTCTATCGGGGGCAGCGGGTGAAAGCGTTTGTTGTCCCCAAAAGCGGATTTGCCCCTGATGAAGAACTAAAAAAAGAATTACTTGCCTATTGCGGGGAGTATATCGCCCGCTATGCCTGCCCCCGCGAACTGGAATTTCGGGCGGAGTTGCCCAAAACTTTGGTGGGAAAAGTTGCCTATAAGGTTTTGGAAGAAGAGGCAAGAAAGTCACAAAGTGTTTGATAAAAGCAACATAACGCTATGCAAATTATTGCTGAATAATGTTATAATACTAATAGGCTTAAATTGGGGAAATACCCCAAAAATGCTGTCAACAATCGCAAACCACATTTAGGAGGTAACGAACCTTGAAGAGCAAGAATGTACTTTCCGCTTTATTGGCTGTAATGATGGTCCTCTCTATGATGACTGCCATTGCAATGCCCGCAGTAGCGGCAGAGGAGAAGACGAATCTTCCTTCCATCCAGACTGCAACATCCAACGATAGTGTAACAGAATATGCTATGGCTTCGGTGGCTGATCTGATTTGGTGGGGTCAGAACCCGACTGCAGTTAATGCTGCAGATACGGTTTATCTGACCAATGATCTGGATATTGCCGCCTATGGCGCAACCTTTTCCAAAGATTTCACCCCCATCCGCAGAACGTATGCCAGCCTGAACGGTCAGGGCCATACGATCTACGGGTATAATCATGGTCTGCCGATCTTCTCTGACCGTTACTATGGAAAGAGTATTACGAATCTGATCATTGATAATGCATATATTACCTCAACACAGTACGGTTCTTGTATTATCGCCAAAGCGCTGGAAGCAGACTGCTTGTTTGAGAATGTGCATATCCGTAACAGCGTTGTGGTTGGCAGCGATCCTGCGGTGACCGGCTTGACTTACGGTTATCATGCGTTGTTCTGCGGTTATATGAACAACCGTAAATCCGACTTTGATATTATATTCCGCAATTGCAGTATCACCAATTCCACCATGGATTGCAAGGGATGGTCCGATTGCGGTCTTTGGTTCGGTGTGTTCCGTTCCGGCGGTCAGATCCGCTTTGAGAACTGCGTAACGTTGAACAGCAATATCATCAACTTTGAGGACGGTACTTATATTGCTCCCTATGGGCGTGCTCGCGACAGCCGCGAGGTTTATTACGATAATATCGCCGCTTTTGGATGTAAGATGATTGGCGGTACTGCCAACCAGAACCTGCTGATTGCAAGCGGATATGAATACGCTTATCTGAACAACTTGTTCGCAACCGGCAATTTGACCTCTTCTCTTCCCGGCATGACCGAAGCGGATACCGTTCCGTTGATGGGTGCCAATATTGGTGTTACCTCTGTAGAAAACTATTTGTTTGACAGTGCTATTCCGAAGGTTACCACTAAGTTGACTGCAGCGGCGGATAAGTTGGTAGATGATCTTTCGGTTGCATCGGCGTTGATCGCCATGAATCAATCGGTAGATGTAAACGGCTTGGATTTCGTTGATTGGGCGCTTGATCCCGATGGAAATCCGGTCTTGCTTGAAGAGGGAAGCGATGACCAACCGATTTGTGAGATCATTTTCAAAAATGCAGACGGCACCAAAATGTTTGCACTTCCCACCGATACAGACGGATTCTTGGTGGTTGATGATGCCACTTTGGCGGTTTTGAAAGCCAACCATTGGCAGATTGAAAACGGCACAAAGAATTATCCCAATGACACTGCATGGGAAACGATCCCGTTCAATGGGCACGCATCCTTTACCTGCCATGAGATCGAAGCAGTTCCTCATGCAACTGATGCAAGATACCATACCATTACTTGTACCATGGCCGGATGTACGGATTCTGCAGAGAAAGTTGCTTGTACCGGCGTTCAGCAAACAGATCTTTTTGAAGAAGCCGGTTATTTCACTCCTGCGGTTTATCATTACAAATGCGCCGTTTGCGGTCAGGCTTGGTCGGTTGAAGATCAAACTGCAGAGAATCCCGCAATGATCACCTTGGATTTCCAAAAAGAGGTTTATGATGCAGGCGAAATGATCGCGCTGGATATCGGCGTTAATGCGAACGCAAATCTGGATGCCTTTGAGTTGGAACTTGCTTACGATACCGAGAAACTTTCCTTTACAAATTATATTGTATTTGAAGATGGCGTTTCCGGTGATGCGCAAGAACTGGATAAAAAGATGAAACTTGCCGCTTATGCCGGAATCCCTTCGGCAGAGGCGGGAAAATGGATGACCGTTTATTTCAAAGCGGCTGAAAATCTCACAGCAGACACCTTGGTTGAAATGACTTCCTTGATGACGGTGGCGGTTGTTGACGGCGAAGAGCGGACCGCAGAGGTCAAGACCAAGACTGCTGCCGATGAAATTATGCTTTATGCAGGTTGTACGCCCGGCGATGTCAATCGGAACGGCAAGGTAGAGCTGCTGGATGCCGTTTTGATTGTGGATGCTTTGAATGGCTCCTTGGATGAGGCTGCTGCTGCAATCTTCAGTGTGCGTGCAGCCAATGTGGATGGTGATGCGGATAATACCGTTACCACCAATGATGTTACGTATCTGTTGCGAAACTTGCTGGATTGGAACGACTATCGTACTCTCCAGATGGCAAGACCCGGAACTACTTTGGTCGCATTGGCTTAAGTAGAAGAATATTCGATTAGGAGGAAGAATCGATGAACAGAAGAAATTGGCTTTCTGCTCTTCTGGCAGTCATGATGGTCTTTTCAATGTTGACTGTTGTGGCGATGCCTGCCGTGGCAGCAACAGAAGCCCCGGCGGATGCGGTTCCGGCAACGGATGTATCCTCAAGCCAGGGGAACAGCTTTACCATCAGCAATTTTGAAGAGTTGATCTATTTCGCTAAGAACTTTACAAAATATGATAAGAACGATACGGTCTATCTGACCACCGATCTGGACATCAATGATTATTCCGGCGATTTTGCCGCAGATTTCCCCAGCATCGGTGAAAACCAGGACTCCGGTAAGTACTATAAATGCACTTTTGACGGTTTGGGACATACCATCTCCAATTACCGCGATAGCGTCGGATTTATTAAAGGAATCGGCGGCACCCTTTGTAATATCACATTTGAGAACTGCTCTACCGATGGCACTGTGAATGAAGGCGTTATTATCGGGTGTAACGCGGTGGCAAAAGGCGGTCTGGTTTATCTGGAAAATGTTCATGCCATAAACTGCACCGTTATCAGCGAAGATGCGGTCAGCAATGTGGGCATTGTGCTGGGTTATCAAAACGGCGGTACCAGAAACATGATCGTGAATAACTGCAGCGTGCGCGGATGTACCATTGATGTGTTGGGAAAAGATGGCGTTACCGATTGTTACGGCACCGGCCTGTTTTCTGCTCGTTGGGCTGCCGGCGGCAGACTGTATCTCAATAACGTAATCGTTTCCGACAGTAAGCTTTATAGTTATTCTAAGACCAGTGAAGGCGGCGGTTTGTTAATCGGTGATATCGACCCGAAGGAACCCGGCTCCAATTGCGATTTTCAGGTTAACAATTTGGCGCTGATGAACGTGGAGATGAAAAATCAAGACGGTGCTTGTGCCGCATTGGTTACCACCTATCGCAGCCGTGGGGAAGCCGATATTATTGGTCAATATCGAAATGTTTATGTGAGTAATGTTGTTCGTACGATTGATGCGGTAAGTACTCCGCTGACCAATTTGGAAGTGATCAAAGATGCCGGAAGTAAAACGACGGTTACGGAAAACATTCAGTTAGGCCTGGCTGTTCCCACGCTTCACGACATGCTTTTGATCCTGAACGAAAATCGGGATTGCACGCCGTGGGGTTATGCTCCCAACGGAAACTTGAACACCGTGGATTATACTTTGGATCAAAAAGAGCCTCATGTGGTCACGATCACTTATATGAATCATAAAGAGCCCGGTGATGTTCGCGTTGATGAGCAGTTTTTCACCAGCATTTATGGAACCCTTGTTGCAACCGAAGCTCAGATGAAGCTGCTCAACAGTATCCCTAAGGGAATTATTCCCGGCTATGAGTATGTGAATGATTGGTCCACCGTTGTGTTTAATGAAGATGCGACTGTCGGCACCGTTATTCATAACTTAAATTATTCTTGGGATGAAGAAAACAAAACCCACTCGGCATTTTGTTGTGAGGGTTGTGAAGAGAATGCAGTTGATGCTCCTTGTACTCCCGTTTTGATCGATTACCATACAGCTACTTATTTTGAGCATGAAAGCGCTGTTTATGTGTGCGAGAAATGTAAGAATAAGTGGAGCGATCCCAATGAAAACGGCGCGTCTGTTTCCCCCTATTTCCTGGAGTTCGATAAGAAGGAATATAAGGCGGGCGATACAGTTAAGGTTCGCGTTGGCGTTAATGAGAATACCCGGTTGAACGGTATTGTGGCAACGATCAGTTTTGATCCCAATGCGCTGAGTTATACCGGCAATTATATTGTAGGTTCTTATACGGCAGATCCTTCCATTCAATATACTTGTATGGTGGAACCCAAGAAGGATAAGGGCAACGTTGTGGAAGGCGAACTGGTTTTGACGGTGATCCTCCCCGAACTGCTTGGAACGATTTATAAGGATACTTGGGTTACTTTGGAGTTTACTGCAAAGAACAGAGTGATTTCCTTTGCCGAGGCGATGAATGTGAACATGACCGTTACTGATTATGCGCGCATCGGTGAAGATGGAGCGTTTTTGGACGATACCATTGTGGTGACCGAGCAGAAAGCAAGATGTTATTTGCTTCCCGCTACAGGCGTTACCTTGGACTTCACGCCCGGCGATGTAAACGGCAATGGCGTGATCAATGTATCGGATGTGATGCAGTTGATGAAATTCCTCAGCAAGGAGAGCAATCTTTCTGCAACTCAGATGAGAGCTGCAAATGTAAACGGTGATAATCTGGTGTCTGTGGACGATGCTTCGCAGATCCTGCGTTATATCGTAGACGGTAACACCTCTTTGGAGCCCTCTTATACGGCACCCGGTGTAGAATAAAACAAATCCCGCGGGA